>NZ_CAWUDL010000001.1:0-236007 GCF_963920945.1 Anabaena sp. CCY 9402-a | reverse complement strand
TACTCATTACTCATTACTCATTACTCATTACTCATTACTCATTACTCATTACTCACTACTGCTGCGCTGGTGGTGCTGCTTTCCTAAGTGAGATAGTGCGATCGCAGTCAATTTCTGCGACTGCAATTTTATCTTCCGGGACACTACTATTTGTATTGCGATTTCTTGATGTTGCTAGTGGTTCAATTCGACACGATTTCTTTAAAAAATAACCTTTAGCACTAGAACTTGGGCCTACCCAAATACTCAGCAAATCTAATATATAACCAGATTTAGTATTAGTAACACGCGGCTCAATACGCCATAGTTCTTTTTCTCTCAATCCCAATGAATTGTTATCTACAATTTCTTTACCTAATTGTCCTACCCTCACATTTGCCTCTAGTAGCCATCTTTCAACTTGTGACCAAGATTTTCCTGATATTTCTTCTTCTACTAATGGTTGTAGTTGATTAAGTATCAAAACACCATTGGCGGGTACTTTTTCCGGTTCTTCCCTTGTAATTACAAAGGTACTATTTTGAAAATCATCTGCTAGTAAACTAGGATATTCCTGCAACCATTTATCAATTACAAAATAAAACTGTAGCCAGCAGCTAATAATCATACAACTACCGACCAAAATAATAATTTTTTGTCGAGCTTCTGGTTTAGGAATCTGAGCTTTAGAATCAACGTCACTACCTTCAATAAATTCGGGAATTGCTGTAATTAATGCTGCTATTGTTGGCCAAAGAACAATGGTCATTGGTGTTAACAAATTTTTTTGATTACCAAATGCAAAAACAGCAACTAAAAATCCGGTAATTACTGCACCTACGGGCATATATGTACCTGGAACTTTCAGAGGATCATCAGTTGTGTACCAAGCTGTTCCAGCAATTAAAAATAACCAGCCACAAAGGGCAATAATATCTCTGATGTAACCTCCAGCAAAAGAAGATATTGCACCAGAAAAAACACTTAAATAAATTAAGGTCTGCCAAGAATAAGCCTGCGGCGGAATTAATATTTTTTTAAGGCGTTCATAAACGTCTTCAAATATTTTAAATATCCCGAAAATATCTTTGAGCAAGGTGTTCATTTAGATACCTCTAGTTATAAAACTTATATTGATGGAGCAAATATTTTTAAAGTTCTTACCCATAGAATTAGTGTGATAGCAGTGTAGCTCAATGAATTTGCGATAATTGTAGTAGTAACTAAATTAGTATTTTGAAATTGAGCCTTACTGAGAAAGCTAAATTTCAACCGTGTAAGTATAGGTTTGTTTTCTTGATTTTTTCCTAAATCTTCACTTAATGAAAAGACCAAAAATCTTAAGAGGAAGAATTTCATTAAAAATGTCCCAAAGAAAATTGTGATAGTAGTGAAAACTAAAACGCCTTGGGTACTAGTGGACTTTAAAATATTAAACAAAACATAATTAATTAGCTCAGTTCTCAACTGAACTGGCAATCTAGGTTCTACGTAAAAGAATATCAACCAACCAAGAACACCAGAAAATAAATTGACTGCGATCGCATAAAAAACACTCGATTTTTTATCAAAATTTAACCTTCTGTGAAAAACGTAAGCTTCCAGAGGAATAGCAATCAAAAAAAACAAAAAATTAAACAAAATTACGCCAATGGGCAGAATTGTAGGGAGAACAATATCTTCAAACATACAGGTTCAAACTAAAAGTTAAACTGTAGAGAGTATGGCTGTAGTCATGAGACTGCTGAGGGCAATTATCTCACTGCTGCTGCGGCTTACTTCCTTGGTGTGCCAGTATACTCCAATTTATCGTTAATATACCCACAGATTTGAAAATGGGCATTGGGCATGGGAGTATCTACATCGATATTGGTCGAACTAGTATATTCAAGGGTGCGGGGTAGAAAAAATAATGACTAATGACTCTTAACTAAAAAGATGACGAGAAACGGTATCGGTATTCGCACAGCACAAGTACGTTCAGAACGGCTGACTGGCCAAATACACGTATATGATGGTGTGGGCAAAGGGAAATCCCAAGCAGCTTTAGGGGTGGTTTTGCGCTCGATTGGATTAGGAATCAACACACCGAATAATTCCAACCGAGTTTTACTGCTGCGGTTTTTAAAAGGGCCAGAACGGGATTATGACGAAGATGGAGCGATCGCTGCTTTACAGCGTGGGTTTCCCCATTTAATTGATCAAGTCCGCACTGGGAGAGCAGAATTTTTTGGCGTAGAAGAAATCACAGCCTTTGATCGCGCCGAAGCAGCAAGGGGTTGGGACGTAGCCAAAGGCGCGATCGCTTCTGGTTTATATTCCGTAGTCGTCTTGGATGAACTTAACCCCGTCCTCGATTTAGGCTTACTCTCAGTTGATGAAGTAGTGAGGACACTCAAAGCTAAACCCCAAGAGTTAGAAATCATCGCCACCGGACGCGCTGCGCCGCAACAATTACTAGATATTGCGGATTTACACTCAGAAATGAAACCGCAACACCATCCCACCGCCACACAATTATTGATGAATGGGATTGAAATTTATACAGGTGCAGGCAAAGGTAAATCTACCAGTGCTTTAGGCAAAGCCTTACAAGCCATAGGTAGAGGTATCAATCACCCAGGCTCAACTCGTGTATTAATTATGCAGTGGCTCAAAGGTGGTAGCGGCTATACAGAAGATGCAGCGATCGCCGCTTTGCGACAATCATATCCTGAAGTCGTCGATCATCAACGCTGTGGTCGAGATGCGATCGTCTGGCGCAATTCCCGGCAAGAATTGGACTATGTAGAAGCTGAACGGGGTTGGGAAATCGCCAAAATTGCGATCGCTTCTGGCTTATATAAAACCATCATTCTCGATGAACTAAATCCCACTGTAGATTTAGAATTGCTTCCCGTTGATCCCATTGTCCAAGCTTTACTCCGCAAACCCCGCGACACCGAAATTATTATTACTGGACGCTGCCAAAATCACCCCGCCTACTTTGATTTAGCCAGCATTCACTCTGAAGTTTATTGCCACAAACACTATGCTAACCACGGCGTAGAACTTAAACGAGGCGTAGATTTTTAGTTTAGTCAACAGTCATTAGCTTATAAACTATTGACTATGAACTGTTGACTCTTGACTTATGGAAAATCAAAACTTACTCGATTTGGTGATAGGAGGGCTAGGGATCGCTATTCTGGGCGGCGGGATGTTAATGATGTTCACAACAATATTCACCACCAAAAATAGATAATCCCGCAGCCAAGATGCTTCACATAAGATAATTTTCTAACGTAACGCCTGTAGAGACGTTGCAGTGCAACGTCTACTCAATACCCAATAGCCAATGAAGCAACATAAGCTAAAAATTTGCTAAAAAAATTTAAAATAAGGGTTTGGCTGAGGTGCATGATGAAAATAGCAATAACTGGCGCAACGGGATTTGTGGGCAGTCGTTTGGTAGAAAGACTCCAGCAACAAAGTCATCAAATATTGATATTAACGAGAAACACCACTTTTGCTCGCAAGGTGTTTCCAGCAGAAGTTTTTACTAATGTAGAGATTGTTGCCTACACACCTACTACATCTGGTGCTTGGCAAGATACCATTGCAGGCTGTGATGGCGTAGTTAACTTAGCCGGCGAACCAATAGCCGAGAAACGTTGGACACCAGAAGAAAAACAATCAATCCTCAATAGCCGCCAGTTAGGCACACAAAAAATCGTCGAGGCGATAGCCAAAGCTAACCCCAAGCCTAGTGTGTTAGTTAATGCTTCCGCTATTGGCTATTACGGCACTAGTGAAACTGCTACCTTTGATGAAAGTAGCCCATCTGGTAAAGATTTCCTGGCTAAAGTTTGCCAAGCGTGGGAAGCAGAAGCCCAAAAAGTGAAAGATGCTGGTGTCCGCTTAGTAATTCTGCGCTTTGGGATTGTCCTGGGATTGGGTGGGGCTTTAGGTAAAATGATCACCCCATTTAAACTGTTTGCTGGGGGGCCTATTGGTAGCGGTAGGCAGTGGTTTTCCTGGATTCACATAGACGATTTAGTAAGCTTGATTGTGCAAGCCCTTACAAAGCCAGACATGGAGGGTGTATATAACGCTACTGCCCCTAATCCTGTAAGGATGAATGATTTAAGCCAAACTATGGGTGAAGTGATGAATCGTCCCTCTTGGCTACCTGTCCCTGGATTTGCCTTGGAAGCACTGTTAGGAGATGGCGCGATCGTTGTGTTAGAAGGACAACAAGTTTTACCTAAACTTACTTTAGAGACTGGGTTTGAATATCAGTATCCTAAGTTACAACCAGCCTTGAAGGATATTTTGCATTAGAGTCAATAGTCCACAGTCAAAAGTTGAGGTGATATTTAACTGTTGACTAATGACTAATAACTATTGACTAGAAAGAAACGTCCGGGATACCCAACTAATCAAACCACTGAGAAGCGCACCCCCCATCAAGATACCAATGGCTGGGTTAAATACAGGTTGCCAAAGTTTGTGCCACAAATCTAAACCTAGGTTAACACCAGCTGCATCACCCATAACTGCGATCGCAAACCAAGCAAACCCAAAAAAAACTAAAAACACATCCGCAACTAAAATCAAGTTAAGCCAATTTAACAGTTTATCTTTCATAGGGGACTGGTAACTGGGGACTGGGGACTGGGGACTAGGAATATTAGATTTTGGATTTTAGATTATTCAATCCAAAATCCAAAATTGCAAATCCAAAATTGAAAAGCTGGGGACTGGGGACTGGGTACATAGAAGAAGAGAGCAGAGTGTCAAAGGGTAATACTTAATATGGGTATTCTCCCCTGCTCCCCTGCTCCCCTGCTTCTTCCTATTCTCTACTCACCTAAAACCCAGGCTTTGACTTTTGCCAAACTCTGCCAATCAGGTTTTCTGCTAAAACCATCTTCAATACTATTTTGAATTTCCTCCCGCCATTCTGGATTTACCAAAATTAATTGGTTGGCAACATCAATGTGTTGTCTGATACCTTTTTGGTTAGTTTCCAGCATAGCTACAGCGAGATTAACTCTCGCTTGGGGATCTTGAGGGTTTAACTTTACTGCTTTTTGGGCAGCCTTCAATGCCAAGGTGTATTTATCTTCTAGAAGATATAACCAAGCTAAACAAATCCATGCTGCACCTGTTTTCGGAGAGCGATCGCACACTTCTTTAAACACAGGGATTAAATCAGTAGCGGGTTCTCCGGCTTTATAACGAGACAAACCTGTATCAAACAGGGATTCTACTGTTTGAGTCATAGAAAATTAATCAATGGTCAATAGTCAATAGCTAATCATAGTCCTAAGTCAGCAGTCTATAGCCAAAAATTCTGCCAAACTGAACTATAGACTATGGACTAAACACCAAATGATTTGCCACAACCGCAGGTTTGATTAGCATTGGGGTTAGTGAATTGGAAACCACCACCAATCATGGCATCGCTGTAATCGAGCATTAAACCGTAAAGATATAATAAGCTCTTCTTGTCGCAAACTATCTTAAAGCCATCGTAATCAAATACTTCGTCCTGGGGAGTGATCTGGCTTTCTTGTTCAAAGTCCATCATATAAGACATTCCAGAGCAGCCACCTTGACGGACTCCTACTCGTAAGCATAAGTCTTGGCCTTGCTTATCCTGGAGGGATTTTACTTGGCGCAGAGCGGCTTGACTCAACTGTATGCCGCTTTGTTGAGATTGTGTTACTTGTGTCATCCGCTTTTCCGACTCCTTAAATTGTTGAGAATAGCCTATGAGTGATTGTCTAGCAATTTTTGTATATATTCTAGCGATAATGATGATGCTAATTACCAAAATGTAAACACTCCGTTAAAAGCAGCCAAAGGTTTTTATTCTAGAATTGAGAGACTCGGTATGTTGAGACATTGGGTATTTTTTAAAGATACATCCCTGTGACAACTTGAGTCGCCAATACCTTCAGGTAAAGCCAGGAAAATGTTATTCGTGGCTAGCCACTTCCCAAAGGTTACTTTTATATTGCTTCTTTTTGGTTAACTCGCTCTATGACAAGTTTTAATCGCTCTACCAGTCGTCGGCTGAAGAAATTAACGCAAATTCCTTCTGTGTGGGAGGGCGATCGCCGTCCGTTGTCATCACCAACCCAGCATTCCCACTCAGAGGACAAGGGCGAATGTATTCTTTGGGTGGATGGTTCACAAGGTATGGTTCGGGGAATGGATGTAATATCTCCAGACACTGGCCCAGAAGCGATCGTTCGCACCTTAATGCGGGCGATGGAACATCCCCACAGTCCGGCGAAACCCGCTAGACCCCAAAGAATTGTCGTTAAAGATCGCGAGATCCAGTTTTACCTGCGTGGCGTACTCCAAGATTTAGATATCGCCATTGACTATGCACCAGAATTACCTTTAATTGATGAACTATTTCGCGGATTTGCAGAAATTATCGACAATCAAACCCCTGATTTACCTCCACAGTATGCCCAAGCATTACACAATAAAGCATTTGCGATGTGGGAAGCAGCTCCTTGGGAATATTTGGAAGAGCAGCAAATCTTGTCTATAGAGATTAATAAATGGGATGTTGGCACACTCTACGCCTCAATCATGGGAATGTTGGGGATGGAGTATGGCATTTTGTTTTACCGTTCAGAAGATTCTCTCAAGCGATTTCGTGCCGCAGTTTTACAGGATGATGATTCTCAAGGGCATTTAGAAGAGGCTTTTCTCAAACAAGATTGTCTGTTTCTGACTTTTGATACTGAGGAGGAAGAAGAAGATAATGATGATGAATTTGAGGATTTAGCTGATTTAGCTCTATCAGAAATTACCCCGACCTTTGGCACTATACACCCACTAGAAGGGCTAAGATCGGTTTTATATGAAGAAGAAGCAATAGTTATCTTCTTAGCTTTAGAGAGTCTTTCCCGCTTTATTCGTGACCATCGTCATCAACTTTTTGCAGAAGAATTCCCTAGTCTGAGTCATCGCTATCGCATTTCTTTACCGGAAGCGAAGGAAGAAACTAAATCAGTATCTGTCACTGTCGCTACTATGCCAGAACTCGCCGCCGAATTAGAAGAAATGGCAGATTTAACTGCGTCAGAAGAAGAAATAGATGAGCTAGACTCAAGTGATTTTCGTTCGCTGCGAGATGACTTAATCCCAGAAGACTCTTTTCTCAGCTTGGGAGTCATCTCTTGGGAGATGCTGGAGTGTCTGCGAAAGGGAGTCACCTATCACCAAGCTGGTGAGATTAAACCTGTGGGTGATGGATTACCCGTAATTTTAATTCAAACTTCTCGCCCGAAAGCTAAAACTGTTATTGAAAGCATGGAAGCAGCTGGTGGTCTCAATGCTATTTGCTTTAATCCCGGTGCTGATCCTTTCGATGGCGATCGCTATGATTTAGGTTTATTACAAACACAAAATGGTGAATTATTTCTCTTCGGTGAATTTTTAGATGAAGACCCCATCCATGTAGAAGCTCGCCAAAAATGGAATCAACGCTGTAAGCAGACCAAAGGTTATTGTGGGCTAATTATTGCCAAAGGCTTAACAGGTGCTTCCCGTGGCAATCCGCAATTGCGAGATATGATGGCTCTATTTGAAGCGCGATCGCTCTCACCCAAAGATTTAGGTATTGGTACTCTCCAATTAATGCCCCAATTTCAATTGGAATAGCAATTGGGGTCATTAGCATCGATAGATTTCTAACTTATTTCCCTCATCTGCGATAGCGGCTATCTCTTCGGTAGCCGCTATCGCTTCTCTGTCATCATACCGATTTGCTAGAGAGTGCAAAGTGAAGAATACTTGTCACCCGTTAAGCCTTCTCCCAAACCCTCACTACCTGTCACCTGTTTTCTCCATTCACAGTCGATGTCATTACCTGGTGACTTCATCAAGTTTTCATAAACTCACCTATTTTCTAGTGATTTCTCATAACTAGGTGGGTAATTTAAAAGAGCAGATACTAATTTAGTAGACAGAGTAATTACTAATGTCAATATTTGGTTATTTTAGAAAAATAAAATTTGGATAGAAAATCAACAAAAAATGATGTTTTTAAATTACATATCTTATGAAGTAGATATAAGGTTAATTAGAAATTCAAACAAAACTATTGTATCTTTATGTTTTTCTTATAAAGTTCTGAAAACATACAAATTATCCCTTTAATAAAGTTTTTCTAAAGCACAAAAAACATGGCTATAATAGCCATACAGCAACTGCATAAAAAGCTGATGGATTAGTTTTCTAATTTATTGATTTAATAATGAACTCTAAGGCAGATATTTAACGCTATTTATAGATAACCCAAGACATTGAATAACCTTATCTTAATTGCAGAATTAACTGCAAATGATGGTTAAAAATTTACAACTAAATAGTTGGCAAACGCGAATATATTTTTGGTCGCGTTTGAAGAGTGTCAAGATGTCAATCTTACAAGCGAAATACTGATTAGATTAAATCATAAACCGAGCAGGAAAACTTATGAACAAATCAGCCAAAATGACAGGAACAAAATCAAAAAAAACTTATCATTATGACTTAAGCCGTAAAAATTTTCATCCAATTGGTGTATCTGCATCAAATAGTAGTTGATACTTTGAATTTTAATTCTAGAAAATGGGGAATTATGTAAACCATTCAGGTGTTGTTTCTTTTTTTAGAGCATTAAACTACTGAATCAAAATCATGTTTTGTCTTACTGCTAGTGACTCTGAGATTCTAAATCAATACTATAGCTGCTAACTTCAGGGCTAGAACTAATTGTCTAAACTTAGAATAAAATAACTCAGAACCATCAAGCAGTGACTCTACAATTAAAGATTCATGTATTAGAAATACATCCAGATTAGATCATACCAGCCATCTAAGTTATCTCTTGTTTGTCTCTAATTTGAAGGGATGAGTTATGGAATATATTTCTATGGCAATGTATCTATATCATTGGAGAGAATAGCAATTTCGCAACTTTTAATAAATCAAAACTCTGGAGAGATGAATTATATGGAAACTAATTAGCTTAACTTCATTGTTGAAATTTAATAGTCATAGTTAAGCCTCCTATGGCTAAAGAGATCCTCTTAAACCGTGAGTCTGTACTATTATCCTCATCACCTAGTAGAGAGTTCTTCTATTTTCTTGAAAAACTGTGAACTATTTGATAAAACGAAAATTTTTCCTATGGTCGGTATCACTTGTTTCGCGACACAAATTCTGATAATCTTATCGTCTTCATCTTCAATTTAGTTGTTTTTGATGATGTTAATACACAGCAAATAGCATGATAATGACTAATAAAAAATGGGCCGTTAAACGTATAACTGTGAATTTAGCTGCACAGGAAGCAGAGAAATTAGAAAAATACTGTCAACAGACAGGTAGACCTGCAACTGATGTAATTCGGGAACTGATTAGAAGTTTACCTGTATCAGATGACAGCAAAGAAGTGAGTAGGTAGAGGATATTTTGATATTAAGGCAGGAAATCTTTTGACTACTCAATAAATACCTATAAAGCGGTTTTAAATCCACTATTCTTGACAAAAATTTGTCTAATGGAAAACATACGCTTTAGATTAAGTGCATCTAGCCACTGACAATTAGCAGGTTAATACAATCATATTGATCATCAGGTGCATAACTTTGCCGTCCCTCAAAATAATGCGTCGCTAGAGATAAGTAGCAAATTCCGACACCAACCCAGTTACAATTTGTAAAGAAACTGAAAAGGAAAGACGGAATGCGCGTTGCAATTGTAGGTGCGGGATTGGCTGGGCTAGCAACCGCAGTGGATTTAGCTGATGCCGGCTGTGAAGTCCAGATATTTGAGTCCCGTCCGTTTGTTGGGGGTAAAGTTGGCAGTTGGATTGATGCTGATGGCAACCACGTTGAAATGGGGTTGCACGTATTCTTTGGGTGCTACTACCAACTGTTCGATCTCATGAAAAAAGTAGGGGCGTTATCAAATTTACGCCTCAAAGAACACACCCACACTTTTATCAACACGGGGGGACGCACTGGTGCTTTGGATTTTCGCTTCTTCACAGGTGCGCCTTTTAATGGGTTGAAAGCATTTTTTACAACTTCTCAACTCTCATTACAGGATAAGCTACAAAATGCGATCGCTCTCGGTACTAGTCCTATCGTGCGGGGATTAGTAGACTTTGAAGGAGCGATGAGAACCATCCGCAACTTAGATAAAGTTAGTTTTGCTGATTGGTTTCGCAGTCATGGCGGTAGCGAAGGCAGTATTAAAAGGATGTGGAATCCCATTGCTTACGCTTTGGGATTTATCGATTGCGAAAATATGTCAGCCCGTTGTATGTTAACCATCTTCCAATTTTTCGCAGTTCGCACCGAAGCTTCTATACTGCGAATGTTGGAAGGTTCTCCTGATGAATACCTCCACAAACCCATCCTGAAATATTTAGCAGATAGAGGTACAAACGTTTACACTCGTCGCCAAGTTCGGGAAATTCAGTTTGCGGAAGTAGAGGGACAAACTCATGTCACTGGTATAGTAGTTGCCCAAGGTGACACAACAGAATTGATTACGGCTGATGCCTATGTCTGTGCTTGTGATGTGCCAGGAATTCAGCGCGTCTTACCCCAAGAATGGCGCAAGTGGTCAGAATTCGACAATATTTATAAATTAGATGCCGTACCAGTTGCCACTGTACAGTTGAGATTTGATGGTTGGGTAACGGAACTGCAAGATGGGGAGAAGCGTAAACAACTAGATCAGGCAGCCGGCATAGATAATTTACTCTACACGGCTGACGCTGATTTTTCTTGTTTTGCGGATTTAGCTTTGACTAGCCCTAGTGATTATTATCGGCAAGGACAGGGGTCATTGTTACAGTTAGTGTTGACACCGGGAGATCCATTTATTAAAGAAAGTAACGAAGCGATCGCCCAGCACGTCCTTAAGCAAGTTCATGAACTGTTCCCCTCATCACGGGAATTAAATATGACTTGGTACAGCGTGGTGAAATTGGCTCAATCCCTATACCGCGAAGCACCAGGAATGGATGTGTACCGTCCTCATCAAAAAACTCCTGTGCCTAATTTCTTCCTAGCAGGTAGTTATACTCAGCAAGACTACATCGATAGCATGGAAGGGGCAACACTTTCTGGACGACAGGCAGCAAAAGTCATCTTAGAAAATATTAAACAATAGAGTTATAGGTTAATCCCATCAAATACAAACCGAAAAATAATGGCTGACTGGCTAGAGCATAGCGTACAGGTAGAAGTAGAAGCTCCCATAGATTTAGTATGGGGTTTATGGTCTGATTTGGAGCAAATGCCCAAGTGGATGAAGTGGATTGATTCAGTGAAAATTCTGCCTGATAATCCAGAAATCTCACTCTGGAAATTGAGTACAGGCGGATTGGAATTTACTTGGAAATCTCGCATCCTCAAAGTTGTCCCCAACCAAATTATTCAGTGGGAATCTGTGGATGGGTTGCCTAATCAGGGAGCAATCCGTTTTTACGATCGCCATACTAGTAGTATCGTTAAAATGACTATTTCCTATGCTATTCCTGGTTTACTGGGCAAAATCATGGATAACCTATTTTTAGGGCGAGCTGTGGAATCTACGATCCAAGCTGATTTAGAGAGGTTTAAGGAATATGCTTTGAATGCGAAAGCAAATTAAACTAACTATTTCCAGCAATCCGATTTAAGGATTAGGCGATGACCTACGGTCGGAAATCATCACAATTGTGTCCAACAAAAAGCGATCGCTAGACCCAACATTACCCAGGGTAGCGATCGCCTATTTAATCTTCATACTTACAACAAAGCTCGCTTCAACTTTTATGTGCAAAGCGTCAGCAAGTGTTTTTTCCTTTTATATGGGTCGCCCGGGATTCGAACCCGGAACTAATCGGTTAAAAGCCGAGTACTCTACCGTTGAGTTAGCGACCCGCGCTGCATTTTGCAACTTCGCTATTATAGCACTAATGCCTAGGTCTTTGTCAAGGGATAACTAGAAAAAATCTGCCGTTAATCTCACCGATGCTGTGTAACTAGCTCCTGGTTCAAGTAAAGTCAGTTTTTCACCCGTATTTAGTGCGTTGCGGGGTGCGCTCCAAGGTTCTAGACAATAGAACTCTTTACCTTTGAGCGTCCAGAATACGAGCATAGAAAAGATATCGTCAGAGTCTAGGGTCAGTTTGAGCTTGCGGCTATGGTCTGTCACACTAGCAGACTGACTGGTAATTTGCCCAAAAGCAAAATCAATTTCATCGCGACTGAAGTCAAAATTACCGTTAAAGGGATGAAGCTCTTTGGTTTTTTGGTCTTGATACTCCTGCGAGGGAATGGCGAACTCTAGTTGATTTTTATCCCCTACGAGGAAGTAAGGATGAAAACCAGCCGAAAATGGTAACGGTGTAGACGAGAGGTTTTGGTACTGCTGCTTAATTAAGAGAGTATTTCCTTGTAGTTCGTAAGTGAAAACTACCTGGAAATCAAACGGATAAACAGCCTTAGTTTGCTCGTTGCTGTTAAGAACCAGTGTGAGTGCTGCTTTATCTGTAGTGGTTTGCTCAGTTACTTCCCAGGGTAATTCACGAGCAAAGCCATGTTGTTTGAGAGTGTACTGCTTACCATTAAAGGTGTAAGTGTTATCTGGTAAGTTGCCGCAAATGGGAAATAAAATTGGGTTTCCACCTCTAACGCTCAACTCTGGATTGGTAAAACGTTCAGTGTCTAGGTAGAAAATTTCTTCCCCCTTGATTTGCCAACGGGTAATAATACCGCCGCGTTCTGGCACTACTTCCAGATGAGAACTAGCAGTTTCATCAGAAAGGATATAGGTTTTGTACTGTTGCTGTTGAATGGCAATACTAAACACGAGATTAGTCCTAGGAGAGTGAGAGAGTGCTGAGTGCTGAGTGCTGAGTGAGAGAGTAAGGAGTGCTGAGTGAGGGAGTGAGGGAGTGCTGTTAGCGGTAGCGGGGCGTTTAGTCGGTGCTGAGTGAGGGAGTGTTTTTCTCTTTACTCATTACTCATTACTCATTACTTACAACTCAGCACTCATTACTCACTACTCTTATTCGTCTTCTGCAAAAATAAAGCGATACAATTCGCTAGGGTCTGGTTCAGGGCTGCTTTCGGCGAATTTTACAGCTTCCTCGATCACTGCCTGAATTTTGTTCTCGATCGCTTTCAATTCTGCCTCATCTGCTAAGTTCTGCTCTATTAAATAAGCCGCTAGCTTTTTAATGGGATCGCGGGAAAACCAAAATTCTTTTTCGGCTTTGCTCCGCAGTTCGTCTGGATCTGCCAACGAGTGACCACGGAAGCGGTAGGTTAGGGCTTCGATTAAGGTTGGCCCTTCACCTGCACGGGCGCGGGCGACGGCTTCTTGGGCTACAGTGTGTACTGCTAGTACGTCCATTCCATCTACTTCTACGCCCACCATGTTAAACACGCTGGCTTTTTTGTAAATCTCTGGGTCGGAGGTGGCGCGATCGTGAGCCATGCCAATTGCCCATTTGTTATTCTCGACTACAAACAGAATTGGCAATTTCCATAAGGCTGCCATATTCAGCGTTTCAAAAAACTGCCCGTTGTTGGCTGCACCATCACCAAAGAAGCAAGCTGTTACTTGGTCAGCGTTGCGATCGCCTAACACTTCACGCCGGTATTTACTTTGAAAAGCTGCACCAGCCGCCACGGGAATGCCTTCAGCTACGAAAGCATAGCCACCTAACAAGCGATGTTCGGCAGAAAACATATGCATCGAACCGCCGCGCCCTTTACTGCAACCGGTGGCCTTGCCAAATAGTTCCGCCATGACTTCTCTTGCTGGTACTCCCGCACTCAAAGCATGAACGTGGTCGCGGTAAGTGCTGGAAACGAAGTCTTCTCCTGGGCGCATGGCTTGAATTACGCCGGTGGAAACTGCTTCTTGCCCGTTATACAGGTGGACAAAACCAAACATTTTGCCTCTATAATACATTTCGGCGCATTTGTCTTCAAAAAAACGCCCTAATATCATGTCTTCGTATAAAAGCAAGCCTTTTTCTTTGCTGATCTGGGCGGTAGCAGTGTCAAATTTAGGTAATGCGCGTTCTTGAACCATTATTTTTTATTATTCCTGTTCTAAAATCGAAATTTACCATTTTCAATAGGTTGTTCTCTCAACAAGTTAGTTTTCTCTACAGAGGTTTTGCTAGAGTGAACAACCGATATTTATGCACCAAAAACAGTTATAGAGAATATTCAGGAAAAAACAGGGTGAATTCGCCAATTTTCACACATCTATATATGACTATCTCAGCCTAATAGCAACTCTCTTTTTCTGTACTTTGCTATTCCCCATTTCAGTTCATAGGCTATCACTCAGGATAGCTTGGTTTCTGCATATCTATGAACAATTTAGGGAAATTCAACCCCTAAATCCTTAAGTATATATTTATAGGGTTGTCATATCTTCTCCTTATGATATAATCTTGGTCTTTATGCTATCAGCATATATACTTGAGGCGGTGCATCTTTAAATCCATATTTCAGATAAACAAACATCTGAAATATATGTAAATAAAAATAAATCATAGTCTGGTGTGGAAGCAAGGCTTGTACAACTAAACTATGCTATTTGAGTTTTACAGGCTCAAAAACTGATAACATTTATTCTCAGGAAAATTACTAAGAATTAAGACAAAGTATTAGCACTTCCTAGCCGAAGACAAAATGTTGGTACTAGAATATGACACAAATTTGGGGAAGCAACAAAATCCATTGTTGCAATATACACTTATAGTGTAAGTCCGGCACGGTATTATTCACCGTATGATTATGGCACGGTTTTACACGCCTGGAATGCTCTAGGTGGATTATGTTAATCACGGTGCAGGGGAAGTAGGCTGTGCGAATTCCGCTTGATTACTACCGAATTTTAGGACTACCATTAGCGGCAAGTCAGGAACAATTGCGGCAAGCGTACAGCGATCGCATTGTACAATTGCCACGCAAAGAGTATTCTCAAGCAGCAATTGCTTCCCGTAAACAACTTATAGAAGAAGCTTACGTGGTTTTATCAGATCCCAAGGAACGTAGTAGTTACGACCAGTTATATCTTGCTCATGCCTATGACCCAGATAGTTCTGGTAGTGCCAAAGTAGCACTAGAAAATCGTCCCAACAGCAATCAGGGTAAGTTTAATGCTCAAAATCTCAGTATTGAAATTGCCTCTGAGGAGTTAGTTGGTGCTTTATTAATTCTGCAAGAACTAGGAGAATACGAGCTAGTCCTGAAACTAGGTCGTACCTATTTGGGGAATCAAAATGGTGTAGTACCTAAAAAAGCCGTTCACCTGGCTACTGACGCATTTCTCCAAAATGCTGAACGCCCAGATATGATTCTGACTGTGGCTCTGGCTTGTTTAGAATTAGGTCGTGAGCAATGGCAGCAAGGTCACTACGAAAATGCGGCTATTTCTCTCGAAACCGGCCAAGAAATGTTAGCTCGTGAAGGTCTGTTTGCCAATGTCCAAGTAGAAATTCAGGCTGACCTTTATAAGTTACGCCCCTATCGCATTCTAGAATTACTGGCACTGCCTCCAGCTCAGACCGTCGAACGTCATCAAGGTTTGGAATTACTGCAAAGTATCTTAGAAGATCGCGGCGGCATTGATGGCACTGGTCATGATGAATCGGGCTTAAGTATAGATGATTTTCTCCGATTCATCCAGCAACTACGCCACTATTTAACAGTTGCCGAACAACACAAGCTATTCGAGGCGGAAAGTAAACGTCCCTCGGCTGTGGCTACCTACTTAGCTGTCTATGCCTCCATTGCACGGGGATTTACCCACCGCCAACCCGCTTTGATTCGTCATGCCAAGCAAATGCTCATGCGGTTGGCTAAACGGCAAGATGTGCATTTAGAACAGTCACTTTGTGCGTTGTTATTAGGACAAACCGAAGAAGCATCCCGTGTTTTAGAACTAAGTCAAGAATATGAATCTTTAGCTTTTATTCGAGAAAAATCTCAAGATTCACCGGACTTGTTGCCTGGTTTGTGCCTTTATGCCGAACAATGGCTACAAAATGAGGTATTTCCCCATTTTCGGGATTTAACCAATCAGCAAGCATCTTTGAAAGATTATTTTGCCAACCAGCAAGTCCAAGCCTATCTAGAAGCTCTCCCTAATGATGCAGAAACTACTAATGAGTGGAAGGTAATTAATCGCACTCAGCATCGTAGTCATGCTAGTGGAACGACTGGACCTGAGTCTGATCACCAGAGAACGCCAGATCCAGAGTTACCAGAAACCCAGAACCACAAAGTAGCAGAATCGGCCAATTTTTCAGTATTTAAAGAAAATACTGCTCCTATACCCCCATATACTGGCATACCCAATCCAGAAACACCTACTACATCCCAGATATCTGGTGTACAGCGTACAGCTAGGGCTAATCAGCATCCCAGCTCTGCACCTCGCCCAACTGTAACTACTAAGCGCAGAAGACGGAAGCCTAGTGAACGTTCTCATCCACAGCGTAACTTGGTTGGTACGTTAGATCGGAAAACACGCTTAGTGTGGACTGTATTTATTTCTATGGCAGGGATATTAGTTTTTTGGCTGTTAGTCTCAACCATTTTTGGTGCAGTTAAGAATCTCTTTTTCCCCGTACCTGCTTTACAGGCAGAAACATTTTTGACTCAACTCAATGAACCATTAATAGCCACACTAGAGAGTAACGGTGCTTTACAGTCCCAGGATGGGGTACTGACAGAAGCAATAGCCGAAGGGGTGATTAAAACTTGGCTATCCACCAAAGCTTCAGCGTTAGGGCCTAATCACGAGATTGACGGTTTAGCAGAAATTTTAACGGGTTCTGCTCTCTCACAATGGCGATTCACTGCCCAGCAGGTGAGAGCTACAGACAGCTATCGGATGTATAGCCACAGTATCAAAATAGAAAATATCAATAAATTTGATAGAGATTCTAATCGAGCTTTAGTCAGAGCTAATGTCAGGGAAATTACCCAATTCTACGGCAATGGTCAAAGAAGAAATTCTACTGATGAAAATCTCCGTGTCCGCTATGAATTAGTTCGGCAAGCCGGCGGGTGGCGAATTCAGAGCATGACAGCCGTTGTCAATTAATGTAATTTTTTATATCTAAAGGCTATATTTTAGTTGCTTCAGCCACAAAAAAGTTTTTTGCGGTTTGATTGGTCTAAGGCTGCTGATTTATCTATACTAACGTGCTTATATTTGCTAATAGGGGAATTGTTGTCAGGAAAATATGACTTGGCTTGACTCTCGATCAGGAACGATGTCAGGGGATCATAACAAAATGATCCCACAAGAGCTTATAAGTTCGTAAAATAGGTAAAAAAGCCTGTTGACACCCCTTGATCCCTACCAAGGTTTACTAGTTAATATAAGTTCAACAAACTTAATTAAGTGACTCCTCCGATCCCAAAGTGCTGATTTTGGCATGAGTAAGAAATTGAAAGGACGTGACCTTTATTTAACAAAAGACTAAAAAAACACACTGGGCAAAACCAGGAGTCAGGCATAAGAAATTCATCTGGGATAAATAAAGTTTAATTAAGCATTTTGTTACCCAGGGAAATCATTTACCTTTCAAACTACTGGAGGCCAAAATTCATGGCAAAAGAACGCCCACCGCTAGAAGAGATGACACTGCGACAACTACGCAAAGTTGCCAGCGAATTTAGCATCTCTCGCTATAGCCGGATGAGGAAATCTCAATTATTAGCATCAATTCAAGAAGTTCAGCGTCAAAAAGCGTCGCTTAACCCATCTCGTTCACTGGAGGCACAGGAAACCGTGGAAGCAGCAAAATTTGAACTTGGTCAAGAAGACCGTACTGGTGGATCTCTAGCTGATGTTGATGAAGGCTTGGCAGATTTACCAGGTGGTTACGGTGACAGTCGGATTGTCCTGTTACCGCGTGATCCTCAGTGGGCTTATGCTTACTGGGATATTTCCAACGACCATAAAGAAGAGTTGCGTCGCCAAGGGGGGCAACAACTGGCACTGCGGATTTATGACGTTACTGACGTAAATCTTGATTACCAAAGCCCCCACAGCATCCAAGAGTATCCTGCTGATGAACTAGCCAGAGAATGGTATATTCCTATTCCAGTCAGCGATCGCGATTATGTTCTTGATATCGGTTATCGTGCTTTTGATGGCCGTTGGTTAGTGCTAGCTCGTTCAGCACGTGTTCACATTCCCCCCGTTTATCCCTCTGACTGGATTGAAGATGTCTTCATCACCGTCAACTTTGAGGAAGATTTACGCGGCAAAACCCTGTACGAACTCGTTCCCCCTGCCAAGAAAACAGCTGCTGCTGTTGGTGCTATTAATAGCAATGGCAACCCCATCTACGACCAAATCTTTGGCATGGCAGAGTCCGCCGAAGCACAACGGGTTGCTGGTTCGCTTTTCGGTTCTATGCAGCAAGTCCCCGGTTCTGCCCGTCCAGAACAAGCTATCAGTTCCTACGTATTCCCCTCTGGTGTAGGTATGTGGGCAGTTCCCACCGCTTCCGGCATCAATATGTCCGGTGTGGGAATGTCCGGTGTAGGCTTCTCCGCTTCCGCCGTACCAATGCGTCCTCGCCAGTTCTGGTTAATTGCTGATGCTGAGTTGATTGTCTACGGTGCAACTGAACCCGATGCTACCGTGACAATTGGTGGTCGTCCCATCAAGTTGAATCCAGATGGTACATTCCGCTTTCAAATGTCCTTCCAAGATGGTTTAATTGACTACCCCATTTTGGCTGTTGCGGCTGATGGTGAGCAAACACGCTCAATTCACATGAAATTTAATCGTGAAACCCCATCTCGTAACACCAATACCAAAGACGAAGCTGTTTTAGAATGGCTCTCCTAAATTCTGATTCCCTGATTATACCAATTTCTTAATTACGAATTACGAATTACGAATTACGAATTGATATCATTACCCGCTATAGTCATGCTGTAGCGGGTTTTTATTTTGTATGTCCTTCAAAAAAATTGTTGCTTTATCTATATTTGTAATTACTGTCAGTTTATTGTCAGGTTGTCAAAAAATTGATGCGAGTTCAGCACCAAAAACTGCAAAAGCCTGTCCTGGGGAAAATAGTAAATTTAGTATTGAATTTTTTAAAACTAATAATCGCGGTGATAAATTTGCTAAAGGGATCAATCACGTAATTATTTTTAATCCTAGGTCAGATGCACTAGATTTTAAAGTGAATCTAGGGTTATCTCATCCAATTTATGCTAAAGATAGTAGAGGTAAATTTCGGAGAGAATACATACCAAAACAATTTCGTGAACTTATTTCTAATGCTAATTCGCAGCTAAATGGCAAAAGACCAATAGCAGCAATTAATGCCGACTATATAGACACTGAAAATAAACCCCAAGGTTTAAACATTTCTCGTGGAATTGAGTATGCAGGAGATTTTAAAAATAAGCGTTCTTCTTTTGGTATTTCTGGCGGTAAACCTCAACAAAGACAGGCCACAATCCAAATAGGTAGAAGAGCGAATAATATTCTGAATTACAATTTAGTAGGTGGTAATGGCAGGTTTTATCTTCAAGGTAAATTTAAAGATATCTGCCAAGATTTAGGTGAATTTGCCTGTAGACAAGCTACTAATCGTTCTATGGCAGCTATCACAAATAAGGGTTATGTAATTTTGTTAGTTAATGATTTAAAAGCTAATTCTCATATTGAAGTATCGTCAATTAATCAAGAGTTAACACCAGATAAATTTGATGATGTTTTAGAAGGCATTGCACGCAATAACTGTTTAGGTAAGATTCAAGAAGGAATCCTATTTGATGGTGGTATGTCACCAGGATTGTATTACAACAATAAAATCTATGTAGAAAACCCTGGTTTCATTGGTTCAGTGTTTTTAATTTATAAGCGATATTAGTACAGCATGGCGTAGATAAGCAGACCATTTCAAAACAGCAAAAGCCTTGGTATATTAAACTTTTGACTTTTGATTTTTGACTTCCGCCTTGCGGTACTAGTTCCCAAAACACAGTTGATGATCTTCTGTCGTGATATTGGGGTTAGTGGTGAGATAATCAGTTAGGCGATCGCAAGCTTGATTTAGTAGTTGATCAACCACCAAGGTTTGTAGTTCTATGCCTTCTAAGTTCCACAGTTTGACAGTAGCATCCTGTCCACCGGAAACTAGTAGCTTACCATTGGGACTAAAACTGACATTCCTTACGCCGCCTTGATGTCCTTGGAACGTGGTTAACGAAGTCCCATTGGCAACATTCCAGAGTTTAATTGTGCCGTCATCGCTAGCAGAAGCCAGAGTTTTACCATCGGGGGAAAAATTGACATTAAAAACTAAATCATTATGCCCTTGTAAGGTTTTTAATAACTGACCGTCTATATTCCAAAGTTTCACCGTTTTATCTTGACTAGCGGAAGCAATGGTTTTGCTGTCAGGAGAAATATTCACACTCCAAATACTTGCACTATGACCTTTCAGGGTCTTCAGCAGTTTACCCTCCAAATTCCAGATTTTGATAGTTTTATCTGCACTAGCAGAGAGAATGTTTTTACCATCTGGAGTAAATTTGACATCCGTCACCCAACCGTTATGTCCTGAAAGAGTATTGAGTAGGCGACCATCTAAACTCCAAAGTTTGATGGTTTTATCTGCGCTACCAGACGCAAGAATTTGATTATCAGGACTAAAACTCATACTCGTTACCCAATGGTGATGATTTTGGAAGGTGCGGAGTAAAGTCCCATCCTGGCTGCGAATTTGGATACCTTGACTAGTGCTAGCTAAGGCAACTATATTGCGATCGCTACTGAAGCTGACACTATTAACATCAGGAATAGGAGAAGTGAAGGTTTTGATCAACTGTCCTTCTAAATTCCACAACTTCATGGTGCTATCTGCACCCAGTGAGGTAACAGTATCACCATTATTAGTAAAGCTAACCTTATTTACACTGCCTTTATGCCCATAAAAAGTTTTGGGTAGCTTTCTGTCTACATTCCACAGTCTCACCGTATTGTCATCACTCGCTGAAGCCAAAATCTTACTATTTGGGGTAAAACTGATACTGTTCACTTCATGGCTATGTCCTAAAAAAGTTCCTAGTACGCTACCATCACGCGACCAGATGGTGATAGTTTTATCGGCACTAGCAGTTGCAATCATTTGTCCATCGGGAGAAAATATCACCCGCCAGACCCCTTCATTATGTTTTTCCAAGGTTCTGAGTAAAGTCCCGTCACGAGTCCAGAGTTTCACTGTATTGTCAGCACTGGCAGAAGCGATGGTTTTACCATCTGGACTAAAACTTACACTACGTATTTCTCTGGTATGGGCGGGTATAGTTGTTAGCTGACGACCATCTAAACTCCACAATTTGATTGTGCCGTCATCGCTGGCAGAGGCGATAATATCACCTTCTGGGGAGAAAGCAACAGAATTTACACCCCCGTTATGTCCAGTAAAGGTTAGCAGTAATTTACCCTCACGAGTCCAGAGTTTCATTGTATTGTCAGCACTACCAGAGACAATGATTTTACTATCTGGTGAAAAACTGACACTATTGACAGCTTGATTATGTCCGGCGAGAGTAGTCAATAATTTACCGCTACGATTCCAGAGTTTAATCATATTGTCAGCACTAGCAGAAGCCAAAATTTCCCCATCAGGGGAAAAAACTACACTATTGACCCCATCACTGTGACCTGTCAAAGTATCGAGTAACTTGCCATCATTACGCCAAAGATGGATAGTGTTGTCAGCACTACCAGAGGCTAAAATTTCCCCATCCGGCGAGAAATTGACGCTTGTCACCCAAGAATTATGTATGAAGCGGTTGCGTTCTTGGGTAGTGTAGACTGCTTGTTGGAGAATAGTTGCTGTTTTATTACGGACATTTTGGGGAAGTCCGAGGTTAATTTTTTGGACTTCTTTCCCCGCCTGCACACTTGTTAATAGGGCTTCTAAGTGCCGGTGGGAAAGTAAATAGTTTTCCGAGAGAGAGTTTAAAGCCTGAATTTCTTGTAATTGAGCCTTTTGGGTTTGTTGGTAAGCAAAAACAGCTAAAGCAAAAGCAGTTAATCCGAGGGTGCTGATAATAGCTACAGCCCTTTGTGCTTGCCTGAGTCTATTTTGTTCCTTTTGTTGCTGTTTTCTTCTGGCTTGTAAACCAGCCGCAATGAAATTTTGAACATCCAAAGATAACTCATCAGTGTAATTGAGATAAATTTCTTCCGCTTCTGCTAATCGCACACCTTGCAAAAGAAAATCGGCTTGGCAGTCATGTTGCTTCCATAGAGTAGCAGCTTGTTCGATTTGTCGATGCGATCGCAATCTACTACGATTTTCCTCTAACCACCAGCGTAATGTTGACCAGTGGCGAATAATGATTTCATGGGCTACCTCGATGGTGACTGAAGGAGTCGGCAGTGAGGAGTAAGGAGTAAAGGCAAAACCCCCCCCTTGCCCCCTGCCCTCTGCCCCCTGCCCCCAGTCCCCAGTCCCATTCACCACCACCAACTTAGCAGTCGTTAATATCTGCAATGTTCTCTCTACCAAAGCAACGGGATATTTGTTCACAATTAACTCTGATTTCCCTACCCGTCGCCTAGTGTCTTCTGTACCTTCACCTAATTGTGTTAACGCTAAAAAAATCCATCTAGCACATTCTTGGGCTTCTGGATCTAAACTTTCGTAAACTGCCTGGGCTTTCTTTTCTAAAGCACCTTTAATTCCACCCAAATGTTGCTGATATGCCTGTAAGCTAATGACACCATTTTCCCGGTATTCCCACAACTGTTCTAGAACAAATTCCAGTAATGGTAAATAACCAGGAGAGTAATTCAACTCCTGTAATAATACCTCTACTAACTCTGGTTCTATTGTTAACCCAACTTGTTCGGCTGGGTGAATAATAATCCGGCGATACTCTTCTTTAGTTAAGCAAGGCGGTAATAAAATACTCGACTGTTGTAATAGCTGGGCTAATTTCCCTACTTCCAAGCAGGGAGCAATAAAATCTGCCCGTAAGGTAATAATTAATTTAAATCTTTCTGATACTCTTGCCAGTGTTCCCAAGACAATTTCTAGAAATCTTTGTCTATCTTCACTAGCAGCAAGAGTGAATAATTCTTCAAACTGGTCTACTACCAAAACTACCATTGGTTCAGGACGCTGATTTACCCAATGCACCAATCCTTCTACCCCTTGATACAACAGCCCCTCTAGCTGTTTTTGCTGATAGGCTTTTTCTCGCTCAGTACCACTATCTACCATGCGGCGGGATAAAGCTTCTAGGGGATTTGTCCCGGGGCGAAAGCTTCTTATCCACCAGCCTTGACTACCCAGTAATTGTTTACCTCGGCGCAGTTGAGACATTACACCCGCCTGCACTAAAGATGATTTCCCACTACCAGAAGCCCCCACCACAGCAATAAATGATTTTCTCTCTAACTCAGCAATTATTTGTTGTGTCTGGATTTCTCTACCGTAGAAATACTGAGCATCTTCTTCCCCAAAAGCTTGTAATCCCTGGTAAGGACAGATACCTAAATCGATTGTATTTAGTAGCTGATTACTCCTATTACCTGTACGGGTGGGAATAATTTCAATTACTCCTTGAGTACCAGATAGCCAAATCTGCAAAGGTAGAGAAGTTTCTGTCCAGATTTGTTGTAATTGGCTAATCCAAGTAGCAGCTGATAAACTGGATTGCTCTTGGGCTGCTTCCAAGGTAGAGTTTAGGGCTTGGGCAAATTGTTCCGGGTTATCTGGAGATGAAGCCGCCGCAATAATACATTGTCCTTGTTCAAAGCCCAGTTGTAAATCTTCTACCCAATCTTTTAGGAGTAAATCACTGTGTATTCCTAGAAGGCAATCTAAAATGATGATTTGTTGAGCATAGGGAGAACGTCGTAGTTGTTGTCTTAACCAAGAACGACTCAGGCGGGTATTTTCTCCCAGCACTAAGATAGGTTCTCCCGCCTCAGTTGCTTCTAAGCGTCCCCGCAAATATAACAATACTGTGGTGAAATTTTGCTGTTGACTTTGGGCTGCTGATTCTATAGTTTGTAAACAACTTTGAATTATAGTGTGTAAATCTTTACTAGTATTAGTTCGTGGCCAATACTCTATCTCAAAACCACCGACAGCCTGCAACAGTTTACTCAACCCCAAAGTAGTCTGATTAGTTGCTAATCCTTCTACAATTAATGCTTGTCGGGTGTAAGATGATTCAATTAATGCAGGTTTTACCCCTAAAATTACCTCACCCACCCCTTCAACAATGCGCTTGGGCGTTTGCAATGGATATTCAGAATAAACTTTGGTGTCTCCTCTAGTACGATTTTGTTGATTAATTAGCCGTAATTGTTGGTTAGTTTGCTCGATATATTGCTTTGTTTGGTGATAAACATAACGGTAAAGTCCATCTGCATCAATTAACCCTTGACTATCAGCAGCCTCACCTCGTAAACCCCGCATTAAATAATAAGTAAATACCCCGTGTCCCAATTCTGGAAATTCCCAAGATTGTTGGTTGGTATCACAAGAAAGTAAGGCGTAAAATCCTTTACTCTGTTTTGCCCTTTGGCGTAGTAATTCTACTATCTGGGGTGTCGGGTTTGGTAAAGCCTGTTGTGTGCTGTCGTTTCTTGCGCCTCTAAAAGTTAGACTACCACTATGACAAGCATCCAGCCAGACTAATTGAGTCTGTGCTTGGCTATTACCTAACAATTGCAAAAGTTCTTGCAATTCTAAACCTGTATTAAGTAAGTCATCCGTTTGAGTATCTGCTAGACACAAAATCGCCTGCTGGGAATTTGGTTCTAGCATTCCGTGACCAGAAAAATAAAATAAAATTGTGTCTTGTGGTTGGGCTGTATTTGTAATTTGTTCTAAACTCTCACGTACTTTCGATAACAGTGGCTGTTGGGAGACAAAATCATGGTGAACGCATTCCTGTTTGTGAGGGAAAGCCTGAGTAGCATCAGCTAAAGCTGCGGCTAACCCTTGACAATCAACAGATGAGTAACGCAATGAGGGAAGTCTCTCATCCTGGTATTGGTTAACTCCCACTAGCAACAACCAAAGTTTCGCTTCTCCTATTTCTAAAGTATGAGTTAGATGACTTGTAGTAATACCGAGTGGAGACATTTTTAATTCAAATTTAAAATTGGTGATTAGTCATTAACCATTAGCTATCTTCCCCTACACACCTATATTCTCTTTGAAGAAGATAACAGAATAGTTTCTTCCTATACTGACATATTGTGTTGTCTAATTGTGTAGTCAGAATCCAAAGCCGAGTCTATCCTGTTATTTTATTACAGTTTCATTAGTGATAATTTCTGAAACAATAAGTAATTTAATACATTTCTTAGATTAACCCATGTTTGCAAATCTAACTGTAGATAGTTTTGTTTCTTTATTAAAAAAAATGTGTAACTTTTTCTCTATTCGCTCATTCCATGACATCTAGATGAGAGAATTTTGTAATTTTTATATACAAAAAATTGGTCAAAGTGGCCACAAAGACAAAATTAACTCTGCTAGACTGTTTACATTCAAGCGAATTGCATCTCTGAATCTAGCGCATCTGATCACAGTTGTGACAAAAAAGCAGTTGAACTTAATTCATTCTGCTGTTTTGATGCTAGCTATATTCATGCAAGTTAAACTTGTAAACCCTTGTTGATTTCCTCTGATGCCTACCTCATTCATCTGCACATGAATGAGGTATTTTTGTGACTTATATAATTCTGCTTCAATATCCTAGTTATTTACTCGCATTGATGCCAATTACACCAATGACAATTAAACCAATAGATAAAAATTTTACCAATGACATGGATTCTTGAAACCAGATAATACCAATACTAGCAATTAACATTGTTCCTAACCCTGACCAAATAGCATAAGCCACGCCAACGTCAATTTTTTCGAGAGAAAGTGTAGAGAAAGTAAACCCAAAGCCATAAAATACAAATATCAAGATAGAAGGAATTATATTCTTAAATCCCTCTGACAATTTCATGCAGGTTGTGCCTAAGACTTCAAACAATATTGCTGCTAGTAAGTAAACCCAATTAATTAACATATTTGTGCTGAAATCTTAACAAGAAGATTTTTTAATTTGCTAGTATTTTATGAATAATTTCTTGAATAATTCTGCTACTTAAGCGACAACAAATTTATGTAATGCAATTATCATCAATAGTTTTGATGATGTTTGAGGCGACTCGCTTAATAACTCAAGTCTTTTATATTACCTTGAAACTCTTATTATCTGAAGTGATGGTTAGATAGGCTAAATACAAACCTTAAACTCTATTGATAGCACTAAGATAATATATCAATCTATTTATTTATTTATTTATTTATTAATCAATTGCTTTAAAGCTTACCGAACAAATCAAACCTGGTTTACCGTACCTTCTGGTAGGGTTCGGTAATTATTATTTACCAGGTGATAAAAACCGAATTTACACCCAATTATTTTTTGCATAAGATGAGAACAAATCAAATAAATTTTGAACTGATTTCCATACATCATTCTCAGAGGAGTTAAAGATATGGCACTCATTCATTGGAATCCTTTACAAGAACTGAACACTATTCAACGTCAACTTAATCATATTTTTGAAGATGAGATGTTAAATACGACAATTTTGGATAGAACCGTAGCAAAAGTTCCTGCGGCTGAATTACAAGAAACAGAAGATGCAGTACACTTAAAACTGGAGCTTCCAGGCATGGAAGCAAAAGATATAGATTTGCAAGTCACCGATAAAGCTGTCTATATTAGTGGTGAACGTAAATCTCAAACTAAGGCTGAAGACAAAGGCAAAATCAAGAGTGAATTTCACTATGGTAAATTCCAACGTGTAATTCCTTTACCTACCCGGATTCAAAATACTAATGTCAAGGCAGAATACAAAGATGGTATCTTGAATTTAATGCTGCCTAAAGCAGAAGAAGAAAAGAACAAAGTTGTCAAGATTAATCTAGATTCCGTTGGCTAATCAAATTTGATTAGTGAAAATTCAAAGTTTGAGAAACCGGTTTTATTTGATAAAATCGGTTTCTTGTTTTTCATAAATGATCTAGGATAGATGTGCATAATTAAGTCAAAATTTCTTGATTAATAGATTGCAACAGTTATTGTTGCCCATCAAAGGCATAATTACATAATTAGGTGTTGTCAAGGTGTAAACAGAGGATTGAGTGTGCTACCAGATATCCGAGCTGCAATTTTTGACATGGATGGGTTGTTGTTTGATACAGAAAGCATTGCTCGCTGGGCTTGGAAACAAGCCTTAGAGAGTCATGGCTATCTGATGAAGGATGATTTTTATCACGAGTTTGTCGGGCGCGATTTATCTTGGCGAGAAAAAATTCTCAAACAAAGATATGGAAGCAGTTTTCCCTTTGATTCGGTGACAGCACAACGGATTGAAATAGGCGATCGCCGGGAGCTACAAGAAGGTTTACCATTAAAACCAGGCGTATTAGATTTACTGCGTCAGTTAAATAATTTAGGTATAGTCATCGCTTTAGCAACAGGTACAGCAAGGAATAGAACTATCCGCCGTTTAACCAATGCAGGTATTCTGCAATACTTTACAACTATTGTCACCAGTGAAGATGTTGCTGAAGGTAAACCCGCACCAGATATATATTTAGAAGCCAGCCGCAGAATTAATGTTGTTCCTGTACAGTGTGTGGTGTTTGAAGACTCATGTGTAGGCATAGAAGCAGCTTTCAGTGCTGGGATGTACCCAATTATGATTCCCGACATAGAACAACCATCCCCAGAAATCAGATGTTTAGCTTACCAAGTCTGGGAATCCTTGGAGCAAGCCTGTGCTTTATTAGAACAGAGGCTAGGGACTAGGGGCTAGGGATAGTAGAGATTGTCGCAGGTATTGAGGCGATGGCATTCTGCCCAGCATAGCTGATCTCTTGAGGTATTTAATAGACATTTCTAAAAATTACTTGTGCCTACTTTGTCGAGACGCGAAATTTCGCGTCTCTAATATTAAATGTAATGTGTTTTTTTAGTAAAGCTACTTTTATCACATCGTAGATTGTGCTTTATATTAGATAAGTGAATATACTCGAAAATAAATGTATCTAAATAACTAGTTTAGTATTTAGAGTTTCTGCTCAATCTTCTAAATCTACAATTATGGCAATTCTGATTACAACTCTTCATACCTCATGTGATCCACGACGAGCTACTGAGTTTATAGCCTGTCTTAACGCCAACCTAGCCCATCCAGCAGTTGATGCAGTCAAGGTGCTACTAGAAACGAAAAGTGATGGTGATTATGGCTTGCTCAAAGATATTCAGCACGAGAAACTAGAGATAATTACCACTGATAAAAGACCATTCTTTTCTGACTTGTTTACACTAGCTAATCAGTGCGGGGATAATCAGGTAGCAGTGATTTGTAATGGTGATATCTACTTTGATCAGGACAGTAATTTAGAACGCGCTAATGAGATAGATAGCAGTCAATTTTGGACAATCTCACGCTACAACGAGCAAAAAGGTGGCAAATGGGTACTACACCACCAAGCAGCTGAAGGTTCTCATGACTGTTGGATTTTTCGTACACCCATCCGCCCATTTCCATCTGAGTATCACTTAGGTATTCTTGGTTGTGACGCAATCATCGCTCAACGAGCAGTCGAGGCAGGGCTATTGGTTACCAACCCTTGCTTAACCATTCTTCTACGACACCTGCACCGCTATAATATTCGCAACAATACCTTAGATAAAAAGTCTCGTTCTTATTGGCATGAACAAGATTACTTGAAGTTGGGTATACGAGTTTACTGCGCTCCTCCTACGACAATTGATTCTCCCGTCATTTGCTCCAATAGATCGTTCCGATATATCTTGATGAGTAACATGGGACGTTGGTTACTGCCAATTTACAGATCAAAACCAGTTCAAAAGCAAGTTTCATCGATGAAAAAGATGATCAAAGCTTGAGACCATATCAAGTTCAAACAAAAATAGACCATCATGAGGCAATTTAATTTTGGATTGAAATTTAATTTAAAATTCCAAATTTAAAATCCAAAATCCAAAATTCCTCTGCTCCCCGGCTTAAATACTTGACCGGAAACCCAAAACCTTTATTCGACCCTAGCACGCAGAGCCGGATATGGGAATAAAGCTTGGAATCCAGCCTGGCGTTCATTAAAGGATTCTGAGGAATAGTTCCACATACTACCGTAGTAGAATAACGCTACCCCTAATCCGCGTTGTTGGGTAACTCGTACCTGAGACTGAATTTGTTGTATGGAAACAGGGTTATTGCGTAAACCTGTCATAATCCCGATCGCAGTGGGAATCGTTTGTTGTGCTTCTTGAATTTCGGGACGGGATATATTGGTGATAAAATTTTGCAGGTTGGGACGGTAAATTTGCACAATTAACTCATCCACAAGATTTTGCCGCAACCACGTTAGCCAATCTTGCAGTTGAAACTTATAAGCAAAATCGTAATAATTGGGCGCAACAGAAAAAATGGCCTTGGGTTTTCTGGCTTTGACACCTTGGTGTAACTGGGTCATAAATGCCGTAATTTTATCAGCTCGCCACTTTATCCATGCTTGGTCTTGAGGATTGGCTGGGGGAGGGTTTTTAGTTTCTTGGGTGTAGAGAGAAACCGTGTATCGATCATAGCCAAATTCATGAGGCAAACTCATGTGATCGTCAAACTGAATGCCATCAACATCGTAGTTCGTGACGACTTCTAAGACGAGATCACTAATAAACTTCTGCACTTCGGGGTGAAAAGGATTGAGCCAGACAACTTCTCCAGCTGCACTCATCGAAGTTTCGCCACCATCGCGTTTTTTTGTCAACCACTCTGGATGGTTCAAGGCGAGTTCTGATGTAGGGGGGGCCATGAATCCAAATTCAAACCAAGCAGTTGCCAACAAACCCCGACGATGGGCTTGGTTAATTACGTCTGCTAAGATATCGTGTCCATCTGAGCCTCGAAACACAAAAGGTTGAATCTCGGCTCGTTGGGCGACAGCACTAGGATACATCACATAGCCAGAATTCCACACCACAGGGTAGACAGTATTAAAGTTCATCTCCCGTAGTCGATTCATAGCCTCTTGGACTTTGCTCCTATCCTTGAGGATGTCAAAATCATTGTTGGTCATCCACACCCCACGAATTTCTTGCCGTGGGAGTTGGGCTATGACAGGGGTGAAATTACTTGCCAACAATACGGTGACAAATGATATTAAAACAAGGATAGGGAAAATCCTCCTCAGCAGGCTGTTGCGCCGCCAACATTGGCTAAAGGAAATAGATTTGATCAATTGCAATGATGCGTCAGCTACCCAGACGCACCATAGTTTAGTGTGGTGAAGGAGTTTACTAGCCATACAGTTTAAATACTTTGATGGTTACTAAAGGATTAGTTGATTGGTAGTTATTTTTCAGTACGGCGCATCGAATTTCCGCATCAGATCAACCGAAGCATACTTAGCACAGTCAGTATAGTTGACGCAATTAGCCTTAATTAGTGCCTGATGGACTTTTGCCAATAACAGCCATGATTTGTTGACTTTGAACGGAATAAGGACATAATTAACAACGTCAATAATACTTAAATTGAATGTAATATCAAAAACTTTTATTGAAAAACAGAAAAATTGAGATTAAATTATTAGCGATCGCTTCACATACCCTTATTTTCGGGTATAAGGGGACAGAAAATCGCTCAACACCAAAAACGACAAAACACAGAAACAAATCATCATGTCTCTGTGTTTTGGCTGTATTTTATTTTAGGGACAAATTACCGAACAGTTCGCCTCACCATTATTCTACTGTCTGAGGTTTGAGACTATGAGGACTGATGGAAGAAAGTGCAGCATTAGGTAATTGACAAGCAATCATTGTCTTGACGTGTTCCATCTCATCATCTCGGATGGCTACAAACACATCATAGAGATTATTAATTTGTGGACGACGTTCGGCGGGAGTCTGCGCGGTTTGAAATTCATCAAACATATATAAGTCGCCATCACGATAGTAGAGTCTAGCTATCTCCGGTGCAGGTAGAGCTTTTAATTCAGTCTCTTGAGAGGTGAGAAACTTGTTATAGCTATTGTAGGCGTGCTTTTCCACTAATTCCATGAAATTGTATGCAGCACGGGGAGAGACAAGATACAACGCCGTAATAATCCAGTAATAAATTAAAGCAGTTGTTTTAGCTAACAAGCGATCGCCCCAAAAACTAGCACCTCCCAAATGTTCCATAATCAGCAGGTGATGCAATTCATTCCAAGACTCCGCAAAGTGAACCTTCAGCCAGTCAGCCTTACGCCATAAACCTAGAGTTTCGTAAAGGTGTAGCACCGAAAGATAAGAAAAATAAGGTACTCGTGCTACGGTTTCTAAAACATAAAAGCGAGGATAAGGGCGATCGCGATAAATTGTATTAATGACAAATACTAAGATACCAACAAGCAAACGAATCATAGTTATTCTCCATCCAGCATCAAATCAGGTAAATCAGGCTAAAATCTTTGATTTCCCCTCTTCACCGTCAAAGTATTTATAACTAGAAAACTTGAGGGACTTGTTAAGAATGATACTTACTAGAGGGGACAGGGGACAGGTGACAGATGATAGGGTACAGGAGATAGGCTGTAACCTGTAACCTATAACCTGTCACCTAATACTATGAGTAATCAACTTCAAGACTATAATCCTAGCGGCGTAGGCGAAATTAACGGTAATCTCTTGGGTTTACCTTGTGATTATGACTCTGCCAACTTAATTGTTTTTGCCGTACCTTGGGAAGTGACTGTTTCCTATGGTGCAGGTACAGCTAACGGGCCACAGCGTATTCTTGATGCTTCCATTCAACTGGATTTATTTGACTTCGACAACCCCGATGGCTGGAAACAGGGAATTTTTCTAGTAGAAATTCCCCAAGATATTTTAGAAAAAAATGATTACTATCGTGACTTAGCTGCACAAATTATTGAACGATTAGCGCAAGGTAAAGCATTAACAGACACCCCAGATTTAACACCTGTTTTAACAGAAATTAATCAGGCTTCTCAACAGGTTAATCAATGGCTATTTACACAGTCTCAGAAAGCAATAAATAAGGGTAAGCGAGTTGCTGTGATTGGTGGGGATCACAGTTCACCACTAGGTTACTTCCAAGCCATAGCAGCTAAATATCCTAACTTTGGTATTCTACATATTGACGCACATGCAGATTTACGTGATGCCTATGAGGGATTTGAATTTTCCCACGCTTCCATCATGTTTAATGCTATGAAGATACCACAAATTTCTAAATTAGTGCAGGTAGGTTTGCGCGATATTTGTCATGATGAAGTGCAAATCATTGACCAATCAAATAGTCGAATTGTGGCATATTATGACCCTGCTATTCAACAGAAGTTATATTCGGGAACAACCTGGATAAATTTATGCCAAGAAATTATTAGCCACTTACCAGAATATGTTCACATTAGCTTTGATGTAGACGGTTTAGATCCCAAACTTTGTCCAAATACGGGTACTCCTGTTCCTGGAGGGTTGGAATTAGAGCAAAGTTTTTGTCTGTTCCGAGAATTGGTGAAGAGTGGGAGAAAAATTATTGGTTTTGATGTGTGCGAAGTTGGTGATGCTGAGTGGGATGGTAATGTCGGGGCGCGAATTGTTTACAAACTTTCTAATTTAATGGATTTATCTCAGCGATGACTCTGTGAGAGGTGAAAGTTACAAAGGGTTTGTGAATATTTTCAACCTGTAACCTTTCACACTCTCCCCTACCTCTCAAAGATAAATCAAGGGTTTCCAGAATTTTGTAGAGGGAAGTAAATCATTAATATCAAACTATTGAACAAACTTATCTCTTAAATTTAGCTTAACTATTTGTTGGAATTTTGAATTTATCAAAAGCTTAGTGTAAAATCCAAAAACATAACTGAATTTTACAAAAGCAATGCTCAAAAATACCAATAAATGTCCAAATGAGTATATAGTTACTGATGATGATGCCAGTCAATATATCCGTGATTGCACTATCGCGGCTCTCATCCTAATAGCGGCTTATGGGTTATTTATAACTGAACTTATTTCCAGTTGGGTTTTATTTGTGATTGTTGCTGTTACACTGCCTCGTTGGGTTATTAGTATACATGAACTTCTTCATGTTAAAGATGAAAAACAGATAAACAAGATAATCAAATGTTTGGGTATTAGTCCGATTCCACTTTCTATTGTCACACTAAGTTACCCACAAATGCGAGAGATTCATCTGGCTCATCATCGTAGCCCTGCAACAGAATCTGACCCAGATGCTTACCATATTCGGGGTGAATTTCTTGTTGTTATTTTTAATGCCTTGAGTGCGCCAGAACAAAGTTTTATTCGCTCACTACAAGTAAATGAATTTAATCTTCAACTAGGACTAGATTTACTCATCAAACTATTGATTTTAGGTATATTAATCTTCGTAGGGGGAGAAAAATTCTTTTGGTTTTGGTTATTTATCCGAATTGTTTATGGGTTAGGGGATATAGTATTTTTCCGTCTTGTGCATCACCAGAAAGGACAATATGGAACATTTGAGATAAAAATTCCCAGCACTCTTGAAACATGGGGAGAGAGAATTTTTGGAGCAACTGTGGTTCAAGCAACAATCAATCACGATGTACATCATCAAAATCCTGGCATTGCTGCACGCCATCTAGCAACTGCAAGACCCTACATTATGATTTCTTCGAGTAATTAAACACCTAAGAGAGTTTATTCAAAAAGCCACTCTGTTAGTTGAATTTACCTGAAATCCTTTACTCACACCATAACGAACAGTTCTAAATTCTATATGATTGCTAGTGGGAGTATAGAGAGTATATTTAGCTTCCCCTGGTGTTCGTCCTACATTTCCTACCCCGACGACTTGGCGCGGCAAAATTTCTACCTTTTGGGGAGAAACTTCACTATCAAGAGTAGTGATACCTGTAGTAACTGAACCTGCTTGTAACTGATATTGAAAAGCCAAACCAGAACGTCCACAAAATAAGTTATTGGCTTGCATTCGTGAGAGGCGGTCAAGCATTTGAAATGGTGGCGTGTCTGGTATTAATTCTTCATCTATAGATACAGTTGTCCCATGAATTAACAAAGAATCTAGTTCAAAAAAACCAAAATCTAGATTTCTTAGCCATTGTACTGTTTGGCGAGAAACAGATTCCCAGAGTAACTTAACTGTTTCACCACCATATTTTGCCATTAAATCATCTGCTTCTCCAGTAGCCCCCAGACCGTGCAAAATAAAACATTGTTCTTCCCACCAACCTTTACAAATGAGTGGTTCTAACTCACCAATCTGTGGGTTACGGACTCGTTCTACTAATTTCTCTGCTTCTGGTGTTGGCCCTACTAAATCACCCAAAATATATAAAGCCTCTACTTGATTAATTTGGCGATTAATATCTGCTAATACAGCTTCATATGCCGCTAAATTACCTTCAATTCCGCTTAAAATTGCCCACTTATTCATCTAAATTTTCGCTCTTAATTTACTTTTAAAAAGTGCTGAGTGCTGAGTTGAGTGCTGAGTAATGAGTAATGAGTAATGAGTGCTGAGTGAGGTATTGGGAACAAAGTCCTTCCAGTCCCCAGTAATTTAATTTTGAATTTTGTTAGCGCAGCGTTAGCGAGTCTGCGAGCGTCATTTTGAATTTTGACTTGATTTGTCCCCATCATCTAGTACAAACATGGGTGGGGTCGTCAGCCCTTTCTGCATATTCCAAACCTTGGGCTAAACGCCATGCAAAAATTGCTGGTAAACCTTTTTCGATGATGGCTGCACAGGTTTTTTGATAGTCGTAAGGTACTTCTCGTAAACTTACTACTTGAGTATCTGTGTCATAAATCACATATGTGGCATTGGGTCGCCCATGTCGGGGTTCTCCGACTGAACCTACATTGACAATTCGCTTGATAGGAGTAGAAAAGTTAATTTCCTTTTCTTCTACTCCCGCACCTTGAACGCGAACTTGCAGACTACCTGCGTCTAAAGTACGTACATAGGGTACATGAGTATGACCACAAAACAATACATCTGCGTCTGCGGAAATTACTCTTTCTAAGGCGGCAAAAGCATCAAGTTCTGGTAACAAATATTCATGGTTACTTTGGGGACTACCATGAACGAAAACCAAATTATCTTGACCTAAGCCGTGGGGTAATTTGGCAAGAAATTTCTGATTTTCGGGATATAGTTCTTTATGTGTCCATTCGTGGGCTATTTTGCCGCGTTTTTCAGCTAATAACGAAGGGTAACTACAGTCACAGGAGTTTAAGCCTTCTACAATATCTTCATCCCAACAACCAGCACAAGTAGGAATATCTAGAGAACGAATTTGTGTAATTACTGCATTAGGATATGGCCCGTATCCTACTAAGTCACCTAGACAAAAAATCTTTTCGGCTTTTTGTTGGTCAATATCTAACAAGACTGCATCTAAGGCTTCATAGTTACCATGAATGCAAGACATGACTGCTATTTTCACTCTATAGTCTCCTCAATTAAAATTTGTCTTACCTGTTGTTGGTATTGTGCGATCGCAGTTTCTGATAAATAGCAATCTTCTAAGGTTTGCCTCATGGTAGACTCGTCTAAGTTCTCTCCTAATACCTCCATACCACTAAATCTTTGCGGTCTACCTTCCAAGTGACGTGGTAAGTCTAGTTCCAGAAAATCGATTGTGGGTACACCTGCAACAAAATCTGCATATAGCACCCGTCCATCAGCGACATCAAAAATCCCCTTGGCGCGACTAACAAAACCATAAGCACCATGAGTTACTTCGTACCAAAACTCTCGTAAACTGTCTTCATCAATCACTTGGCCACTACTGGGAACACGCCAAAGTTGATTGGCGGTAATATTAGGGTCAATATCTGCACCTTTAATAATTTTGTCTGCCCAAGCATGATACTCAGAATCCTGAAGTTTTGGCGGCAGGATAGCCAAGGCTTGGTAAGATAAACCATCTAATATTTTATGGATACTGCTTAATTCCAGATAAAACCCCAATTCTATATAGACAGTCTCGACTGTTGTTAATTGGTGCAGAAACTCAACTTCTTGCCCATCCTGAAAAACTTGCACATGGGGAAATTCCGCAGCTAGGCGCGTCTGGTCAATGGGAACATTTCCCGTACCAGGACTAAAATAAATTATATTCTCACTAGCTGTGAGATTCTGCATCTGTTGGCAAATCCACGTTGTTTTGCCACTGCCAGCCAGTCCACCAACAACAGTTATATTTAGTACCTTCATTGCTCAATGATAATCATTTTCATGGTTTTTGAAAAGCATTAGTCATTGCACTTCTCTGCGTTCTCTCCGTTCCCTGCGGGACGCTCCGCGAATGACTAGGTGCAGTGACCAGGCTAGCTAGGCATTGGGCATTGTATTTTCCTTCCCCTGCTCCCCCTGCTTTCTTATCATCTATCACCTCTCCCCAGCCTTTCTTAATAAAACACTAGCAACAAGCACACTAAAATCTCTACAATAAATCCCTGGTTGACTTAAAAAACTATAGTTGTAATTATGACGAATCAAGCTCCTATCCCGGTGATTGTGAATGGTGCGGCTGGCAAAATGGGTCGTGAGGTGGTGAAGGCGATAGCAGAATCACCAGACTTAAACCTTATGGGTGCAATTGACCACAGTGCTGAACATCAAGGTAAAGATGCGGGAGAATTAGCAGGTTTAGCAGAACCTTTAGAAATACCTATCACTAACCAATTAGAACCTATGTTGGGTTATGTGGCTGGGGAAAGACAAGGGCCTCCTGGGGTGATAGTAGACTTTACCCATCCTGATTCAGTTTACGATAATGTGCGGAGTGCGATCGCCTATGGGATTCGTCCTGTGGTTGGTACTACAGGGTTAAGTCCAGAACAACTGCAAAGTTTGGCGGATTTTGCCGAGAAAGCTAGTACAGGTTGTTTAGTGATTCCCAACTTTTCCATTGGAATGGTACTGCTACAACAAGCCGCCGTCACTGCTTCCCGATATTTTGACCATGTAGAAATTATCGAACTGCATCACAACCAAAAAGCCGATGCGCCCAGTGGTACAGCCATTCAAACTGCTCAATTACTCGCAGAACTAGGTAAAACATTTAACCCTGCGGTTGTGGAAGAAACGGAAAAAATTCCAGGGGCTAGAGGTAGTTTAGCCAGTGAAGGGATTAGAATACATAGTGTGCGCTTGCCTGGACTGATAGCCCATCAAGAAGTAATTTTTGGCGCACCTGGGCAAATTTATACCTTACGCCATGATACCAGCGATCGCGCCTGCTATATGCCAGGAGTATTACTAGCAATTCGCAAAGTTTTACAGTTAAAGTCATTAGTATATGGATTAGAAAAAATCCTCTAACCCTAACTCCCAACTCCCAACTCCCAACTCCCAACTCCCAACTCCTAACTCACCACTCCCAACTCCTAACTCATTACTCCTAACTCCTAACTCATTACTCAGCACTATTATGCTTGTCCCACTGACTCGCCAGAAATTTGAACAACTCATCCCCCTAATTGCCACTGGCCCACAGTACAAGTATTATTGGGGGAAGTTTGCCAATTTTTTACAGCGACTATTAATTTCTGTCGTTGTTCTAGTTGTAATTTTGCTTGTCCGAGGAGTGTTTAAGCTCGATTTTTTCTTTATATTTTTCCTGGGAGTAATGGGTGCGCTGTTCTGGATGTGGTATCCAGCATTTCAGGCTAGTATCCGTAATATAAAATACCGCCGTTACAAATATAGCGGCTTTTTTCGGGGTCGGATTCTCGATTGGTGGATTACAGAAAAACTCATTGGTAAACAAGAAACCGTTAACAGCAAAGGCGAATTAGTCATTGTCGAAAACCGGGAAAAACGCATTAACATCGAAGTTGGCGATGACACGGGATTTAGCGTCGAGTTAGAAGCACCACTGCGTCCTTTTCATAAAGAAATTACTCGTGGACAGATAGCCGAAATGATTGTCATGTCAAATCGTCCAGATTTGAGCAGCATTGAAGACTATAGTGATGTTTTTGTTCCCAGTCGTAACATCTGGGTGGGTGATTATCCTTACATCAGAAGAGAGTTTTTTGATGAAGTTAGCGATCGCTTACGTGAAAAGCGACAACCGAGAAAACAAAAATCTCGCCGTCCTCGTCCGAGAATGGAATGAGTTGTGAGTGATGAGTGATGAGTAGACCTCTTGCATAAATGCTTAAGCTGTCATGTTGAGCAAAGCGAAACATATCATCTCTTTGCAGGTAAGGTAGTTGACTCAAAATAAACTTTGAGATGATATACAAACTCTGAAGTATTTTCAAAGTGAATATTATGTGCAGAATTATTGATGATTTTTAGCTGAGATGCTCGACAAATTTGAGCCATTTCTTTATTAATATCTATAAATTTAGCATCATTTTCACCCACCATTAAAAGTAAAGGAATTTGATTGTTTTGCAACTTATTCCATAATGATGGTTGGCTACCAGTTCCCATAAATTGCAACGATTTAGTTAATTCTTGAGGATTATTTTGCAGTCGGCTTTCTAACATTCTATTAAATGATAGATGATTTTTCATAGAACCAAAAATTGGTTGATTGTACCAACTAAACAAAAAAGCTGCAAAATCAATTTTAGATACACTTCTAGCTAACTTTCTAGCTATTTGAGCATCACGTTGAATTCTTTCTATTTGTTCCGCTTCTGTTGCTAATCCTGGGGAAGTTGACTCTAATATAACTTTATAAAAACGCTCAGGAAAATTTAGAGTTAAATATAAAGCCAATCTACCACCCATTGAATAGCCAACTAAGAAGCATTTAGGAATATTTAATTTATCTAGTAAGCGAATAATAGCTTCTGCCGTTTTTGGCATTGTATAATAGTTATCTACTCCTGAGACTTGAGTATTTCCATGTCCGGGTAGGTCAAGTATTAAATAGGAAAAATTATCTGCTAGTAGTTTTATAGTGGCATCAAATTCATGAATATTACCCATGAATCCATGCAAGAAAAGGATTAAATGTTTGTCTGTGTTAGTAGTTAAAGAATAGTTAAAATGATAATTTTCTGAAATCATAAATTAGTTAATACTTAAGAAGTATTAGGACTGAATTTATTCATACAAAGTTTAAGGGAACTATGAGAAAAATCAGCTTGTTCATTGCTTCTAGCCTTGATGGATACATTGCTAGGGGATCAGGAGAGGTAGATTGGCTATTTACAGATCAAGATTATGGTTACACAGAGTTCTTTACCCAAGTTGACACATTAATTATGGGTCACAAGACATATCAACAGGTTTTAAGTTTTGGAGATTACCCTTATCAAGAGAAGGAAGTTTTTATATTTTCTAGAACAGAACAAGGTGAAACAGATAATCAGGCAAAATTCGTCAGTAGTGATTGGGAAGGCTTTATTAATACATTACGTCAATCAAGTGGTGGGAATATTTGGTTAGTTGGCGGAACACAAATAATCTATTTTTTCTTGCTAAAGGGTTTTATTGATGAATTAATTCTTTCAATACACCCAATTATTTTGGGAAGTGGTAGGCAATTAATTGTGAATGACTCTAGTCTCGAAACTATGCTGATTTTGCAAGATGTAAAAAGCTTTGATTCTGGACTATTGCAAGTTACTTATACTTTTAAAAGGAAAAATACAGATATAACAGACATATTTGTTTAACTATATCTGAGATTTTAAGGTAAAAATCTATCTAAAGCAGCTTTAAGTTGTTTGATTTCTAAGTCTATGTCACCTTCTTTTGCAGCTCTAGCGATGCACTCAGTTAAATGTTCATCCAGTACGATTCTTGCTACTTTATCTAATGCACCTCTAACAGCTGCAATTTGTAATAAAACATCAGGGCAAGGGCTATTCTGTTGCACCATTGTCTTAATGCCTCGAATATGTCCTTCGATCCGAGATAACCGATTCACAATTCGCCGTAAAGATTCTTCGCTATGGATGTGAGGATGAACTGACTCTCCTTGTGCATCAGCATGAGCTACGTGTTCATTTTCTACATCGTGACTGTGTATGTGTTCGGTAGACTGAGATACAGGTGAAGATTCTTGAGTTAATCGGTTTGAGCCGTTCATGGTTAATCAAAGCACTGGTAATATTAAAATCCTAGCTTAATAGTGGGGACAAGAGAGACAAGGGAGACAAGGGAGAAGTATTTGTGATATATTTCGCCGTTCCCCAGTCCCCAGTCCCCAGGAGTTATTTAATTAATTTTGACTTTTGATTTTTGACTTGATTTGTCCCCAGTCCCCAATAAATTGGTAAAACCCGAACTTGCTAAGGGTAAATTGCCATAATAGCTATTAGGTTAAAGATTCTATTAACTTAAGTTACAGGTGGCTCGTGTCATAGCCTCCTTAATAACGATAGGCTGACATAGCGAAACTTGCAGATGAGAGCCAGCGTCAATATTCAAGGATTATCTTCACTATCTGCCAAAATAACTTTAGATAGAGTTGTCACCATCAAGTAACAATTAGGCTACTAGATTAGGTTGTGAATATGCGATTTACTAAATTACCCCGGTCTATACGCCAACTCGGTACTCATGTATTAGCCATAATTCTAGGAGTTGCGCTAACATTCAGTTCTTTGCGTGTCTTACCTTCCCAAGCTGAACCTGCACCCAGTTCTAGTACAACTATGGATGTGCCAGAATTAATTGCTCAAAGACAACCACCATCTGTAAATACTGTAGGTAACAGTAGTTTTGTGACAGCCGCAGTGAATCGTGTGGGATCAGCCGTAGTTAGGCTGGATACAGAACGCACAATTACCCGTCGTGTCGATCCATTTTTTGATGATCCTGTGTTCCGCAGATTTTTTGGTGATAATTTTCAAGGACAATTACCGTCTGAACAATTGCGGGGTCTAGGTTCTGGTTTCATTATTGATAAGAGTGGCTTAATTTTAACTAATGCCCATGTGGTGGATAAAGCCGATCGCGTGACTGTCAGACTAAAAGATGGTCGCACCTTTGATGGCAAAGTTCAAGGTATTGATGAAGTCACAGATTTGGCTGTGGTGAAAATCAACGCTGGGAACAGTTTACCTGTTGCGCCTTTGGGTTCTTCTACTAATGTACAGGTAGGAGACTGGGCGATCGCAGTTGGGAATCCTTTAGGTTTTGATAATACCGTCACCTTGGGTATTGTCAGCACCCTTAAGCGTTCTAGCGCACAAGTTGGTATTTCTGACAAGCGGTTAGATTTCATCCAAACTGACGCGGCTATTAACCCCGGTAACTCTGGTGGTCCCTTGTTGAATGACAGAGGCGAAGTAATTGGGATTAATACAGCGATTCGTGCTGATGCGATGGGTATTGGCTTTGCTATTCCTATTGATAAAGCTAAAGCGATCGCAGATCAACTGCAACGGGATGGTAAAGTTGCTCACCCCTATTTAGGTGTGCAGATGGTAACTTTAACACCCGAATTAGCTAAACAAAATAACACTGATCCTAACTCTGCTTTTACTATCCCAGAAGTTAACGGTGTTTTGGTGATGCGAGTTATACCCAATTCCCCGGCTGCTAAAGCTGGTATTCGGCGCGGTGATGTGATTATGCAAGTTGATGGACAAGCTATCACTAAAGCAGAACAGTTGCAGAATGTTGTCGAAAATAGTCGCCTGGGTCAAGTTTTACAGGTGAAAGTACAACGCGGTAATCAGGTACAACAGTTAGCTGTACGCACGGCTGAGTTACAAAATGCTTCTTAGGGAGTGTTGTTAGCGGTAGCGCGGCGTTTAGGGAACACCAAAATATAAATTATCCGCAATTGATGGTTGGGTAGGGTGCGTCAGTGCTATAGAACCTAACTATACTCAGAATTTATTCATACTGACGCACCCTACAGTTTGGATATTTTTTTATCTGGAAGTCCCTGAGCCGGTGTTGAGTTAAAAAGCTAATAGTTTTTCTCCTCTACTCCCCTAATTTACTATCTTTGAACGAAATTTGTTTTGAGTTTGGGGGTATGTTTTGGCGTATCCCTAATTTTTTTCGTAGATTTGAGATTGGCAAGAATTCTAAAATCAACTGATGCTATATAGACGATTCGGACGCACAGAACTGCAAATGCCGGTATTTTCCTGCGGCGGGATGAGATACCAATATAAATGGCAAGATGTTTCCCAATCAGATATTCCTGTGGATAATCAGGCTAATTTGGAAGCCACTATTCGTTATGCAGTTGAGTTGGGAATTAATCATATTGAAACTGCCCGTGGATATGGTAGCTCAGAAATGCAATTGGGGAAAGTATTGCCTAAGTTTCCCCGCGAACAGTTGATTGTACAGACAAAAGTCTCTCCTGTGCCAGATGCAAAGCAATTTCGTAAGACTTTTGAACAATCACTGCGCTATCTTCAGTTAGACTATGTAGATTTGCTAGGGTTACATGGTATTAATAACAGTGAAACATTGGATTATAGTATCCGTCCTGGTGGCTGTTTAGATGTGGCGCGACAGCTACAAGCAGAGGGTAAAGTGCGGTTTGTGGGTTTTTCTACTCATGGCGCAACAGATTCAATTATTGATGTAATTAATACTAATGAATTTGATTATGTAAATTTGCATTGGTATTACATTAATCAATGGAATTGGCAGGCGATCGCAGCTGCAACGGATCATGATATGGGTGTATTTATTATTAGCCCTTCTAATAAAGGAGGACTGTTATATGATCCGCCACAGAAATTAGTAGATTTGTGTGCGCCTTTGAGTCCGATGGTGTTTAATGATTTGTTTTGTCTGAGTCACCCACAGGTGCATACATTAAGTATTGGTGCAGCTAAACCCCAAGATTTTGACGAACACCTGAAAACATTAGAATTATTAGACAGAGCCTCAGAAATTTTACCGCCAATTTTGGCTAGGTTAGAAGAGGAAGCGATCGCTACTTTAGGAGAAGATTGGGTAAAAACTTGGGAAACTAACTTACCACAATGGCAAGAAACCCCAGGAGAGGTTAATATGCGGGTGATTTTATGGTTGTGGAATCTGGCAACTGCCTACGATTTAGTAGACTATGCCAAAATGCGTTACAACCTGCTGGGTAACGGTAGTCACTGGTTTCCTGGTAAAAAAGCCGATAAATTAGATGAACTAGACTTGCACCCATGTCTCATCCACAGCCCCCATGCGGATAAAATTCCCCAATTTTTGGCGAAAGCCCATCAAATGCTAGCGGGTGAAGAAGTGAAACGGCTATCGAAGAGTTAGGGATTTCTCACTAAAAAAATATCCCATCACTAGGGTAAGCAAGGGGGTAGGGGGCAGAGGAAAAATATTATCACATGAGTAGGTGGGATAATTTATGTTCTGGAAATCCCTTAGATGAAATTCCTGAATCAATTAAGCGACAGCATAACCTGTATAGGGACGCAACTCAGGCGGACGAAAGCCTAGTACAATATGCTCTTTAGGGATTCCAGCCCGTTCTAAATCTGCGGCAATCCCCTCTTCTGTGCCATCTCTTTGAATCCAAATTTTACTATCTATTAGGTCAACATGAGCCAAACAGCCATGTACACGGCGATCGCCATCCCAACCTACATCCATCCATAAATAGCGATCACGGGTACGATCAAATATAACTTCAGATTGAATAGGAGCATAGGAATATGGCAGGGCTGCATATTCACTCAATACCCTTTCAATCACTTGACGATAATAATCTAATTGGGAACTATCCATTCCTTGATCTCCTCCTGCTTAGGATCAAATGCAATTAATTTTAATCGCCGATTTTTGAGTAATAGCTTACCTATGGGTTCTTCAAACAAATCTTCCACCACGCTAGTAGCAACAGCTAAATATAACTCCCTTTCTGGCTCTAACTCTGCTAATACATCTTGATACAATACATATTGTCCCAAAGCTTTCTCTAGATCATCAATATCTGAGCGACCTGTAAAGCTTTTAATCTCTACTGCAATTTTGTGATCTAGCTTTTGCGCCGCCAACAACCGAGTTGCACCTAAATCTATATAAAAATCTTTCTTGCCTAATTTCAGCGTCAATGGATCATGAGTAATTCTCCATTTTTCTTTAATTAGGGCATTTTTTACGGTGTTATGGTAAAAGTCTTTAGCTGGCATATCAAAAAAGATTTTATTTGTGAAAGCGATCGCAAAAACAAGAGTAATTTTCACCGTCAACAGTTAACGTTCATTGCCATAATTTCCTCGTGGGACTACCAATACCTTATCCACGCGATTACCGTCCATATCCATCACTTCGATTCGCATCCCCTCCCATTCAAAATGATCGGCGGCGGTGGGGATGCGGCCTAAATGGGTAATCACAAAACCTCCTAGGGTTTGGTAGCTACCTCGTTCCTCAAATTCTAATTCCTTCATATCAAAAAGTTCAAAGAATTCTTCTACAGCTATCATCCCGTCTACTAGCCAAGAACCATCTTCTCTTTGCACCGCTTGGGGTTCATACTCTCCGGGGCTAGCTGGAACATCCCCAACGATTTCGCTCATAATGTCATTGAGAGTTAATAACCCTTGAATCACGCCGTATTCATCGACAATCAAAGCCATGTGAGTTGCAGTTTGCTTGAATAACTCCAAAACTTTTAAACCACGGGTGCTTTCTGGGACAAATACAGGTTGACGTAATCCTACCGTTAAGTCTATGTGTTCTCCACGAAAACTCCTGGAAAGCAAGTCGGTGACTGGGATAATACCCAATACATTGTCCAGTCCTCCTTGACAAACTGGGTAACGAGAATAAGTATTTTCGCTTAACTTTTGCCGATTCTCTTCTTGTGAACCGTCTAAATCTAACCAGACAATATCAGGGCGCGGTGTCATAAAGGATATGACAGAGCGATCGCCTAGACGAAAAACTCGCTCTACCATATCTTGTTCTGCTTCTTCAAAAGTTCCCGCTTCTGTACCTTGTTCAATGAGAATTTTAATTTCTTCTTCAGTAACTGACGGTTCTATAGAAGGGGCGATCCCCAAAACTCGCAACACCATCTCTGTAGAAGCACTCAGCAAATATACCACCGGAGAAGCCAATGCGGCTAAGGCACGCATCGGAATAGCAACCAAGGCCGCAATACGTTCTGGGTTGTTTAACGCCAAACGTTTCGGCACTAGTTCACCGATGATCAAAGATAAATACGTAATAATCAAAACTACGATCCCAAAGGATATTGGTTCACTATAAGCTGCTAAAAAAGGTATGCGTTTTACATACATGGCTAGGCTGTTGGCAATTGTTGCTCCCCCAAAAGCACCAGTCAGGATACCAATGAGGGAAATACCGACTTGAACAGTAGACAGAAAATTATTTGGAGATTCTGCTAGCTTCAATGCCACCCTTGCTTTAGCATCGCCTTGATTAGCAAGCTGTTGTAGCCTAACCTTCCTCGCTGAGACAATCGCCATCTCAGACATCGAAAACACACCATTAGCAATAATTAGTACGAGAATGATTAAAATTTCAAAGGACATATTATAAATTGCCGCTATTCAAAAGCGAAACTAGCTTCATCATTAGTATGTAGTATTAAAGTTTCCCAGAGAAGTGGCATTGGGTATTGGGCATTGAGAACTGAGTCAACGGCTAAAGGCCGCGCTACCGCTAACACCACTCATTACTCATTACTCATTACTCACCACTTAAAATAGTGAACATAGCCGTCACTATACCTTCTCAATCTACAAAGACTTCCTCCGTTAGTTGAACTTATGGCATTTTCTTCTATTGTGCGTGCCTTGGCGCGATCGCCACTCAGCACTGAGTTACTTTCTAAGTTAAATCGTCAACAAGATTTGCGCTTAAATGGCATCTCTCGTCTACCTAAAGGCTTAGTCGCTTCAGCATTAGCACAAAATTCCCACAGGAATTTATTGGTAGTTTGTGCCACCTTGGAAGAAGCCGGACGCGCTTACGCACAGTTAGAAGCGATGGGATGGCAGACGGTACATTTTTACCCAACTTCAGAAGCTTCTCCTTACGAACTCTTTGATCCTGAAACGGAAATGACCTGGGGACAGATGCAGGTTTTGGCGGATTTAGTCAAGAGTCAACAATCAATAAGCAACGGGCAACAATCAATAAGCAACGGTCAACAATCAATAAGCAACGGTCAACAATCAATAAGCAACGGGCAACAATCAATAAGCAATGGTCAACAATCAATAAGCAATGGTCAACAATCAATAGTCAACGGTCAACAATCAATAGTCAACGGTCAACAATTAAATAAAATCGCAGTAGTAGCTACTGTTGGGGCGTTGCAACCACATTTACCGCCACCAGCAGCTTTTACTCCCTTATGTCTCACCCTGAAGCGGGGGATGGAATTTGACCTGGATATTTTCAGTGAAAAAATTACTCGTTTGGGGTATGAACGCGTACCGCTAGTAGAGACAGAAGGACAGTGGAGTCGGCGCGGTGATATTGTGGATGTCTTCCCCGTGTCATCGGAATTGCCAGTCAGGTTAGAATGGTTTGGTGATGAAATTGAGCAAATCCGGGAATTTGACACCACAACTCAACGTTCTGCCCTTGACAAAATTGCACAGATTACCCTCACCCCTACTAGCTTTACTCCCATTATTTTAGAAGCACTCAAGGATAGTGCTGAGTTCCGAGTGCTGAGTGCTGAGTTGAATTCTGACTCAGCATCGGCTGAACGCATCGCTACCGCTAACAGCGAGAAGTTGCAAGGAGGGTCTTCCTCCGGGCAAACTTCGGTGACTCAGCACTCGCCACTCATAGAAGGTAGTCGCAGATTTTTGGGTTTAGCTTTTGAAAGACCCGCTTCAATACTGGATTACTTACCAGAGGATACTCTAATTGCCATTGATGAGCCAGAACAATGTCATGCTCATAGCGATCGCTGGGTGGAAAACGCCGAGGAACAATGGTCACTGGGAACGGGAGAATATGAACTGGGCAAACTACAATTACCCAAAATCCATCGGTCTTTTGATGACTGTCTAGCTGATGTCACCAGATTTAAAACTTTATACTTATCAGAACTAGCAGAAGAAAATAGCGGGATGAATTTGGCTAGTCGGGCTGTACCCGTTACGCCGCACCAATTTGCAAAACTGGCGGACACGCTACGCCAAGAACGCGATCGCAATTTCTCGATTTGGTTAATTTCTGCTCAACCTTCCCGTTCTGTCTCCCTCTTACAAGAACACGATTGTCCGGCGCAGTTTATTCCCAACCCCCGCGACTACCAAGCCATTGACAAGCTGCAAATCAACCATATCCCCATAGCTTTGAAATATTCGGGACTGGCGGAACTAGAAGGTTTTATTTTACCGACTTACCGCTTAGTAGTCATCACTGACCGAGAATTTTTTGGACAGCATTCCTTAGCCACACCTAGCTACATCCGCAAACGGCGTAAGGCTGCATCTAAGCAAGTTGACCCAAATAAATTGCGTCCTGGGGATTATGTCGTTCACAGAAGTCATGGGATTGGCAAATTTGTTAAGTTAGAAAGCCTGACAATCAACGACGAAACCCGTGATTACATCGTAGTGCAGTATGCTGACGGTACTTTGAGAGTTTCAGCTGACCAAGTAGGCTCATTATCCAGATTCCGCAGCACCGGAGATAAAGCCCCAGAACTGCATAAGATGACGGGTAAAGCTTGGGAAAATACCAAGAACCGCGTCCGCAAAGCCATCAAGAAATTAGCGGTAGACTTACTGAAATTGTACGCCGCGCGATCGCAACAACAGGGTTTTTCTTATCCCCAAGATATGCCTTGGCAAGAGGAAATGGAAGATTCCTTCCCCTACCAACCTACAACCGACCAGCTAAAAGCTGTGCAGGATGTCAAAAGAGATATGGAAAGCGATCGCCCAATGGATCGTTTAGTTTGTGGTGATGTCGGTTTCGGAAAAACAGAAGTCGCCATCCGCGCCATTTTCAAAGCTGTCACCTCCGGTAAACAAGTCGCCTTACTCGCACCAACTACCATCCTCACCCAGCAACACTACCACACCCTCAAAGAACGCTTCGCCCCTTACCCCGTGAATGTCGGCTTACTCAACCGCTTCCGCAGTGCAGAAGAACGGCGGGATATTCAAAAGCGTCTAGCCACAGGTGAATTAGATATAGTCGTCGGGACACACCAACTTTTAGGCAAAGGTGTGAGTTTCCAAGACTTAGGACTGTTGGTAATAGACGAAGAACAAAGATTTGGAGTGAACCAGAAAGAGAAAATTAAAAGCCTGAAAACCCAAATTGATGTCCTGACTCTCTCCGCCACGCCAATTCCTCGCACCCTGTATATGTCCTTATCAGGGATTCGGGAAATGAGTTTGATTACCACCCCACCCCCCACCAGACGACCAATTCAAACTCACCTCTCCCCCAGAAATCCAGACAGCATACGTAGTGCAATTCGTCAAGAACTAGATAGAGGCGGACAGGTATTTTATGTAGTCCCAAGAGTTGAAGGAATTGAAGAGACAACGGCAAATCTACGGGAGATGATCCCAGGGGGAAGATTTGCGATCGCTCACGGTCAAATGGACGAAAGCGAATTAGAATCAACCATGCTCACCTTCAGCAATGGTGACGCAGATATCCTAGTTTGTACGACAATTATTGAATCAGGTTTAGATATCCCCCGCGTTAACACCATCTTAATTGAAGACGCTCACCGGTTTGGTTTATCGCAACTATACCAATTACGCGGACGGGTTGGACGTGCAGGGATTCAAGCCCACGCTTGGTTATTTTACCCGAAACAGCGAGAGTTATCTGATGCCGCACGGCAACGTTTAAGGGCGATTCAGGAATTTACACAACTCGGTTCTGGCTATCAGCTAGCAATGCGCGACATGGAAATCAGGGGTGTGGGTAACTTGCTAGGTGCAGAACAATCCGGTCAAATGGAAGCGATCGGCTTTGATTTGTATATGGAAATGTTGGAAGAATCGATTCGAGAGATTCGCGGTCAAGAAATACCCAAAGTTGACGATACCCAAATTGACCTCAACCTCACCGCCTTTATCCCTGCTGATTATATTCCTGATATTGATCAAAAGATGAGTGCATATCGTGCGGTAGCGGCTGTGAAATCCAAAGAAGAATTAACCCTGATTGCAGCTGAGTGGAGCGATCGCTATGGTAGTTTACCAGTCCCCGCCAATCAACTATTACGGGTAATGGAACTCAAACAAATAGCGAAAAAATTAGGATTTAGCCGCATTAAACCAGAGAACAAGCAGCACATTGTTTTAGAAACCCCAATGGAAGAACCAGCTTGGAATTTACTTGCAGCAAACTTACCAGAACATCTGAAAACCCGCTTTGTTTATTCTCCTGGTAAGGTAACTGTACGCGGTTTAGCCGTGTTGAAAGCAGACCAACAATTGCAAAGTTTAATCGATGCTTTAGGGAGAATGCAGGGAGCGATGCTTACAGCAAGCAGCTAGCGTCTACGCAGAGGCATCTGTTTTTTAAATAGTAGATTAGGATTAATCATCAAGTAAAACTATATGTCAAACTTACTGAGCAGAATTACAATTAATCCCAAACAATGCGGCGGTCGCCCATGTATTCGAGGGATGAGAATTAGGGTGTCAGATGTATTAGACTTATTTGCTGCTGGACTTAATGCAGAACAAATATTAGAAGAAATGCCTGATCTAGAAGCAGATGATCTCAAAGCAGCACTACTATATGCTTCACGGAAGCTCAATCATCCAGTGTTAGTAGCATGACAATCTGGATAGATGCACATTTATCGCCTGCCATTGCAACTTGGATCAGCAACACTTTTGGTATAACAGCTTTAGCTTTACGTGATGTTGGTCTGAGAGACGCTGAAGACCTTGATATTTTTGAGGCAGCAAAAACTCAAGGAGTTATCTTTATAACTAAGGATAGCGACTTTGTTGACTTGGTTGAGCGTCTGGGAACACCTCCGCAAATTATCTGGTTAACTTGCGGAAATACATCAAATTCTCGGTTACAAGAGATTTTAATTGCTACTTTGCCAAAAGCATTAGAGCTTTTGCGAACAGGTGAAAAGTTAGTTGAAATCAGTGGAGAATAGGAAAGGTAGTCGCCAATGGTACAGACACCAACCAAAACTTTGACATTAGAGGAGTTTCTTCAGCTACCAGAAACTAAACCTGCAAGTGAGTACATTAATGGTCATATTATTCAGAAATCCATGCCACAGGGTGAACACAGTACGATTCAAGGTGAATTAATTATTACCATCAATGGAGTCACTAAGCCGCAAAAAATTGCGCGTGCGTTTCCAGAGTTACGCTGCATTTTTGCAGGGCGTGCGATCGTTCCAGATGTAGCAGTGTTTGTTTGGGATAGAATTCCTCGCAATGAAAATGGGGGTATCGCCAATATTTTTGCACTAGCACCCGATTGGATAATTGAAATCCTCTCACCTGGACAAAGCCAAACGAAAGTCATTGCTAAAATATTGCATTCCTTGAAAAATGGAACTCAAATGGGTTGGCTAATTGACCCCACGGAAAGAGTAGTATTTGTATATTTCTCAAACCAGCCACCAGAATTATTTGATCAGGTAGAACATTTACTTCCTGTACCATCTTTTGCAAGTGATTTACAGCTTACAGTAGGAAATTCATTTGATTGATTATTAGAATAGAAAGCTCTAATTAATATTAGGAAAAATTTATGAAATTTGAATTTGTTGATTTCTAGTTAGTTTAAATTAAAGTAATCTTAGAAAAGTTTATATAGTGTTAGCTTACAATGTCTGATATTACTATCGAATTTCAGGAACTGTTGAACCGAGATGATGTGACAGAGCAAAACTGCCAAGATTTTCTTGAAAAAAATACTGAGTTATTTTACACACCATTTCTTCTGAACCATCAAGTTCATTTAAGTTCAATCATATCTAAATTCCCCTTAGACACATCATTAGTGACTGATTTTGTTTATTTAACAAAGTCTTCAGATTTTTGGTATGTTGTTTTAGTTGAGCTAGAACATCCAAATAAAGCACTCTTCCGAAATGACAAAAATAAAATTGTTTCTACGTCAGAAATGACTGAGGCAATGTCACAAATTTATTCTTGGCAGGAATTTATAGCTAAAAATAAAAATGAAGTTTTAAGACGGCTGAATCCCCTTCTCATACCTATACAGCTTCGGGCTAATCCTATTTTTTTTAAATACTTGTTAGTGATTGGTAGAAGTGAGCAAAAATCTGTTAATCAGGGTATGAGGGATAGATTAGCTAATCTTTGTAACGATGATATCCATATATGTACATATGACAGCTTAATTAGCTACTACAAACATAGCCCTAGATTAAAAAAAAATGTTCTTAAGCTTAGTAAAAATTATTTTGAAATCAAATATTTACATCAAGAAGAACCTCTTCTATTCGACTGTCTATTGCCTGAAATTTTGAAGATCACTCCAGAGCAAAAAAGCTTACTAATTAGTCGTGGTTATGATATTGAAGATTGGGAAAAGGGAAAATTACTTTCTTACAATGGTAAAATGACATCTGAAAAATGGAAAACATCTAGGAAAAAGCAAAAAAATTAGAACTGCTTTCTTCTTTTCAAAAAAATAACTGAGCAATTAGAGATAATTGATATTATGACTTTCTTAACAATAGATAGCTATGACTGAGCTACTGGAATACGCTATATCTCGATTAAAAACCTTGCCGGCTGATGAGCAAGATGTAATTGCAGCGATGATTTTGGAAGAACTAGAAGATGAACACCTTTGGGATGAAGCTTTTGGTGATTCCCCGGATGTACTTGCCAAACTTGCATCTGAGGCGATGGCTGAATATCATGCAGGCAAAACCCAAGAGTTAGACCCAGAGAAATTGTGAAGTCACGTATAACTACTCAGTTTCGACAAGCATTTGCTGATCTACCTGAGCAAATTCAAGAGCAAACCCGTGAAGCATACCGCCTCTTCAGACAAAATCCGAGCCATCCAAGCTTGCGTTTCAAAAAAGTCCATCCAGAACTACCAATTTATTCAGCACGGATTAGCAAAAGTTATCGGACAGTAGGACAGTTAGAAGGAGATACAATTGTTTGGTTTTGGGTGGGTTCGCACGCAGATTATAACAAGCTGCTGTCTCTGTTTTAGGAATGCAACGCGATCGCCTGCACCACAGTTGAGCGCAAACAGCTATGGTTGTTAGCATATTCTCAAAACCTAACTTAACAGGTCTATGAAAATCAGAGCAATTATTCATCTAGCAGAAGAAGGTGGCTATTGGGCAGAAGTTCCCGCGCTTCCCGTTTATATTACTGAAGGCGACACGATGGAAAAGGTGATGGCTAATTTAAAAGACGTGATTGAAGGTTGGCTAGATGTTGCCAACAGTCTTAATGCAATTAAGTCAACAGATCAAGTTGTTGAAATTGCTGTATGAAATCTATTTCTGGCTTTCTGGCAAGCAGGTTTGATCACAATTAGAGCGATCGCTACTTTGAAATTTTGAATTTCAACTATCCTCATCCCAGTATGGGATTTTGTGGGGATGCAAAAAATAGTATGCTAACTTTTGATGTTTATCTGTATTAAAAATTAATCCACCTATGAGAAAAAACACCAGGAAATTACTACTCATTTCTGGATTGGTTTTTAGCTTTACAATGTCGCCATTGTTAGCTCAAGCACAACAACGGGTATCTAATGCTCAAGTTGCAGCGATGGTAGAAGCATTGCGCCTAGCTGCACCACAAACAGGCAAAGTAAATGATGGACTGTACAGTAATTGGCAAGTAAAACCAGAAACCCTTAAAGGCTGGTCAAGGAATTGTCTCAAAAAAGAGGTTACACCGACAGAGTTTGAAAATAACCCGGCGATCGCACGCCAAGTTATTTCTTGCATTGTCCGCCGCGAGTTAAATCAGCAGTTTCGCGCTACCAACAATAATGAAATTGCTGCTGTGCGTAGCACTTCTTGTTGGTGGATGACTGGTAACTACACAGGTTGTAACAGTGGCTTTACTGTTACCTATGTGCAGAAAGTTGTCGGACTTTATCAGCAGCAGCGTGCTAAACCAACGGTGAATTGAGTGCTGAGTGGGGAGTGGGTTCTACTTTGTCTCCTCTACACCCTTTCCTCCTCCTGCTTTTAAATTTAAACATTAAGAAGCAAAATCATTAAAGCGATACTGAGAGCTAACGCAAACAAAAGTGCATATTCAAAGCGACGACTAAAAAAGCCGATCGCAGCAATCAAACTGATAAATAAGATAGCAATACCAATATATTGTTCACGCTGCCACCCTTTAGCAATTAATGAATCGTTATTTCCAGGCGTAGAATTTTCTTGAATAGTTCTAGGCGATGGCGTTCCACCCAGCCCAGTTGATCGCTTTGAGTTTGGTAATTCTTGTATTTGTAAATTCATTTCACCCATTGGACATATAAGGGTAAAGTATTGGCTCTTTAATAGTTGAGTTATTTACGCCCAGATGTAATAGAAAAAATATTTTCAAAAAATATTCCTCTAAAGTAATTATATTTATGAGCTTTTTTGTCTTCCTAGAGAAATAAACATTTATTATTCCATTAGAAAGAAGTAATTATTATTTCCACTATTTAGATTTAACTCAAGAATATTAATCTAACCATTTAGGCTTTTCACTTATTTAGTAGCTTCCTTCCCCACAGGGGTATGCTTTCTCTATTTACACCGTGCTGTAGTATTCAGGTGCATTATAGCTAACAGTTCTTATATGAAGTACATCATAGTCCCCTCCTCGCAAGCGTGGACGGGGTTGGGGGTGGGGTTCTTCTACCTCACTCATATATCGGCAGTTTACTTCCTAGCTAATAGATGTAATATTCGCTGATATTTGCACTTAATTATCAGCAATTTTAAGTCCATTTTAAAAAATTTTTCATCTTCTTCTTTTTCACCCAGGTAAATAATCATGACTACACAGGAGCAGCTACACCAATGGCATGAACTAGCGCAACAATTGCGAATTGATAGTATTCGCGCCACAACTATTGCTGGTTCAGGTCATCCTACGTCTTCAATGTCGCCGGCGGATTTGATGGCGGTTTTATTATCTAATTATCTCCACTACGATTTTGATAATCCCCACAACCCCAATAACGATCGCTTTATTCTCTCTAAAGGACACGCTGCGCCTTTGCTTTACTCGATGTATAAAGCGGCTGGGGTAATTACTGATGCAGAATTGCTGTCATTGCGACAAAGGGGAAGTCGTTTAGAAGGCCATCCCACACCTGTTTTACCTTGGGTTGATGTCGCCACTGGCTCGTTAGGACAGGGATTACCCGTTGGTGTGGGGTTAGCTCTAGCTGGCAAGTATTTAGATCAGCTACCCTATAATGTCTGGATATTATTAGGTGATAGTGAAACCTCCGAAGGTTCGGTTTGGGAGGCGTTTGATCATGCGGCTCACTATACCCTAGATAATCTCATTGCCATCATTGATGTTAATCGCCTTGGTCAAAGGGGTCAGACAGAATTAGGTTGGAACACTCAAGCCTATGCTAATCGGGCTAGGGCTTTTGGTTGGCAAGCAATTGAGATTGATGGTCACGATTTGACGGAGATTGATCAAGCTTTTAGTGCGGCTGTGAGTATTAACGATCGCCCCACGGTAATTATTGCCCGCACCAAGAAGGGTAAGGGCGTAAGTTCTCTGGAAGATTTGGGGGGTTGGCATGGTAAAGCCTTAAAACCCGATGCAGAAAAACAAGCGATCGCCCAATTAGGTGGTGAACACCAAATTACAATCACAGTTAGCAAACCAGAAACCCAAGCACAGCCTGCAACCATCGCCACATCCCAACCTTTGCAACTTCCTAATTACGACAAAGGTGCAAAGGTGGCAACTCGCCGCGCCTATGGTGATGCGCTGAAAGCTTTAGGTGCTGCACAACCGCAAGTAGTTGCCCTCGACGCAGAGGTGAGCAATTCTACTTACGCTGAAGATTTCGCCGAAGCTTACCCAGAACGATACTTTGAGATGTACATTGCCGAACAGCAAATGGTGGCGGCGGCTGTCGGTTTGCAAATCCGAAATTACAAACCCTTTGCTTCTACCTTTGCGGCGTTTTTAACTCGTGCTTATGACTTTGTGAGGATGGCGGCTGTCTCCCGCGCCAATATTCGATTAGTTGGTTCTCATGCGGGTGTATCTATTGGTCAAGATGGTGTTTCCCAGATGGGATTGGAAGATTTAGCAGCGTTTCGGGCTGTTTGGGGTAGCACAGTCTTATATCCCTGCGATGCCAATCAGACAGCGCAGTTAGTAGAACAAATGAGCGATCGCAATGGTATAGTCTACCTCCGCACTACACGGGAAAGCACCCCAGTTATCTATGGTGCAGATGAACAGTTCCCCATTGGTGGAAGCAAAGTTATTCGTAGTTCCGACCAAGACCAAGCCACAGTAATTGGTGCAGGGATTACTTTACATGAAGCACTCAAAGCCTATGACCAACTGAAAAATGAAGGGATTATAGTCCGGGTTATTGATGCCTACTCCATTAAACCCATTGATGTGCAAACCCTGCATCAAGCCGCCCATGATACAGAGGGTAACTTAGTAGTAGTGGAAGACCATTGGAGTGAAGGGGGATTAGGTGCAGCTGTGTTAGATGCCTTTGCGGGTAGTGGTGATATTTCTAGTTATGACGGGCCACAACTGCAAGTCATCAAGTTAGCGGTGCGTGATCTGCCCAGTTCCGGTACGCCGGAAGAATTGCTTCATGCTGCCAAAATTGACGCTGATGCCATTGTAGAGGCAGTAAGAGCGCAAATTAGACAACCCGTGGGAACTGCTGCTGCGATCGCCACTCCCTCCAGTTTGTAGTCAGGACTTCAGTCCTTTATTTTCACCAACTTACTCCCTACCCCCCATGACAAATTCAGTCGCTAGCCAGAGGGAATCAAGACAAAACATTTTTATGCTGATGAGTATAGCCTACTCAATCATTTTGTGATAGCCGAGAACTCGGATTTTTCAAACAAATCAGTGTGCTGAAATCTCGCCATTCTCACAAATCAAATAGTCCGGCATTAGATATTGTTTTAACAAATTAGGAATAAAATATGCCTCTTTATAAACTGGAAGAATTTGACCCTAACTATCGAGAAACCTTTGCTGGTGCTGATGTAAAATCTTTAGAACTATATACTGAAGGTGGAGTGTTAGTTGGCTCAATCGCTGATACTTTAGTTGACCACGATGGCCGTTTTCGTTATCTAGTTGTTTCTACCAATCTAGATTCAGTTAATAAAAAAATATTACTACCAATTGGACTCTCTCGCATCAATTATCCTGCCAGACGTGTCTATGTAGACGGATTGAGTAAACAACAAGTAGAACATTTACCGGAATACCATGAAAACTTGGTAGTAGACGAGGATTACGAAGAGAAAGTTCGTAATGTTTTTCGTCCTCAAACTGGTGATGCAAGTTATGATCGTGAGAAATATAGCTATCAACAAGAACCATCTTTATACAATTTAAATGAGCAATATCATCAAACCTTTAGATTGTATGAAGAACGCTTGATTGCCAACAAAAAACGGGTGAAATCAGGAGAAGTAGCAGTCGGTAAACATATTGAAACAGAAACTACCAGAGTTACAGTTCCTGTGCAAAAAGAAAGGGTTGTGATTGAACGTGTTACACGAACAGCCGCAGATACCATAGTAGAGCCAGAAGAAGTTCAATTCCAAGCCGGAGAAGTAGCACGGATAGAACTTTACCAAGAAACACCTGAAATTCGTAAGCAAGCTTTTGTGCGTGAAGAAGTCAGAGTGAAAAAAGTCATCGAACAAGAAACAGTAGAAGCACAAGACGTAATTCGGCGGGAGGAATTAGATATCAATACAGCAGGTAATGCCACATTGAAGCAAGAATGAAGAAAGTCATTCGGTGTAAATAATGCAAAGTTTGTAGTAATGGTTTTAGCCTTGGGAAGCAAAGCCATTACTACAAACTAAATAACTATAACCTTTGATATTGTTGGATACCAATAATTCATTCAAACGAAAGATGCAATCTCTCACATTAATCTTTAAGTTTGTAATTATGAGAGAAGTTATAAAACATTGAGGTTCAAGTAGATGGTACTTTACAAATTAGAAGATTTTGATCCTAACTACCGTGATACATTGCAAGGTGATGACATCAAAGGTCTGGGTGTCTACACAGAAAGAAATAATGAAAAGATTGGCACTGTTAACGATGTTTTAGTTGATGATGATGGACATTTCCGTTATCTAATTGTTGACCTAGGCTTCTGGATCTTTGGTAAGAAGGTTTTATTACCAGTTGGTCGCACTCGCATTGACCACGGCACAGACCGCGTTTATGCAGTTGGTATGACCAGAGAACAAGCCGAAAACTTACCAGAATTTGATGAACGTTTAAGTCTAGACCAAGATTATGAAGAGCGAGTGCGTGGAGTATATCGCAATCCCAATTACAGCACCCAACCTTTAGATACATCAACACCTTTAGAAACAAGAACACCTGTAGAAGCACCATTAGGAACTACACCTGCTTATACCCGTGATACTTATAAATACGAACAAGAACCTAGTTTGTATGGACTGAATGAACCGCATCATGAAACCATGAAATTATATCAAGAGCGGTTGATTGCAAGTAAACGCCGTCAAAAAACCGGAGAAGTCACCGTTGGTAAACACGTTGAAACTGAAACTGCGCGAGTTGCAGTCCCACTAGAAAGAGAACGAGTTGTAGTTGAGCGTGTCACGCCAGAAAATGCAGGTAGAGTTGTTTCCCCCGGTGAAGCGAATTTCCGTGAAAGTGAAGTTACTCGTATAGAACTTCATGAAGAAACCCCTGATATTCGCAAAGAAGCTGTTGTGCGGGAAGAAGTCAGAGTGAAAAAAGTCGTAGAACAAGACACAGTTCAAGCTGAAGATACTATCCGCCGTGAAGAGTTAGACGTGAATACTTCTGGTCTTCCCGTTGAAGAGCGTTAATCGTTAATTAACGTAGGTCAAGTTAGTACAAGTGCAGGTATAGTTTTTAAACTTTACCTACACTTGTATAATAAATTTACACATATTATTTATATGACTGAATATTTAACATCAGAAACATCTGATCATCAGACAATATCAGAGCATACAAACGATGAAGAGAAACTGATTCGCTTACTTGAAGAACAGTTAGTAGTTGGTAGCAGTAAGCAAAAAATTGGTGAAGTCATTGTTCGGAAAGTCATTGAAACAACGATGGTACAAGTTCCTGTCCGACGGGAGAAACTAATCGTAGAACAAATTACCCCAGACCATAAGCAATTAGCAGAAATTGATTTAAGCTGTGGGGAAATAACTGGGGTTGAGTTAACACAAAGCGAAAGACTAGAATTTACTAGTCAAGTTAGTGGTTTAACTGTTAGTGGCCGCTTTATGTCTCCTAAGATAGCTAGTTTATTATTGAATGCGATCGCTCTAGAACGCAACCACGGTTGTCAGCAGGTATTAGTATCCATTTCTGTAGACAATGAAGAACACCAGCAAAAATACCAAGAGTGGTTTGACCGTTGTTCTAAAGGTCAATTACCAAAGACTGAAAAATAAATTGACAGTTCCGTTGTCAATGACTTAATATCTAGCTTCTTTTGTAAATACCACTCGACAATTGACACCGCCATATTTTTTACAGGTTTGCACAGCATATTGTCCGGCAATAGTACGTCCCCTTCTAGGGGATTGAGTATCGTAACCCCAACCTGTACCATAAGCACCATTAGAACCAACAGCTAAAGCTCCCCAAGCATTTTTAAACCATATTGGGACTGAGCAATCATTAGCGCGAGATTGTTGTTTGCAAGAGTAAAAAGCACCCCGTTCAGCTTCCTGGCGTGATAAACCAGTTGCAGATGTGTAAACGCCTGTTGATGGAGAATAGGAAATTGCAGCAAATAAATCTCGGCTTTGAGCTTGAGCAACCTGGGTAAATCCTGGTAAAGTAGCTAATACTGTAGCAACTGCCAATAAAGTTTTTTGTAGTGTATTTGCCAACATAATTTTTGATTGAACTCTCTGTTAGAGAACTACAGTTTCTTTATGTAGGCATTCCGCAATTTATGCGTTATTTTCTGATTCAGTTGCTAGCTTCTGTCCAATTTTAGGTTCTGTACCAGCTAATAACCGCTCAATATTACCTCGGTGGCGCAAAATGACATACAACCCACCCGCCACACCAAACAAAACATAGGGCAAGGGTTGGTGGAAAATGGCCATGAGGATAGAAACTGCGATCGCGCCAATAATTGAACTCAATGATACAATCCGCGATATAGCTACGACAATCGCAAACACACCCAGTGTAGCCAAACCCACTTGCCAACTCATCGCCAACAAAATCCCCAAGCTGGTAGCGACAGATTTACCACCAGTAAACCCTAAAAAGATAGACTTGCTATGTCCCAAGATGGCGGATAAACCTACTAAGGTAACTAGCCAAGGTTGCCAAATTTTTACGTCTACTGGGGTGGGGATAAGATTTTGACTAGAGGCGAAGTTGAATAAATAGTAGACTAGAGCGATCGCTAATACTCCCTTTAAACAATCCATCAATAAAACAAATGCTCCCGCACCTTTACCTAAAGTTCTGAGAACATTGGTTGCACCTGTTGAGCCTGAACCCACTTCCCGGATATCAATACCCTTAAGTTGTTTGACAGCAATATACCCTGTAGGGAAAGAACCCAACAGGTAAGCTATAAGTACGACTGCACCACACAAACTTAACCAAACAGCCATAGGAAATTTAAAAGAGTTAATAGTTTATAGTTAATAGTCTATATTGAGTCGCCCCAGAGTTTTATGAGCGTGATGACGATGCGATTCGGATTATTTCGGCTCGTAAAGAAACACGTAAGGAGCGTGAATACTATGAAAATTGAGGATTTGAAATGCAAAGAATAGTTATTAAACATTGTCTAAATTAGCTCAAACTAGGCAATGTTGATTCATAACTAATAAGTACCGTATAGCTAAAAACTGAAACCCTTTTCATGTAAGGATTTTCAGCTATATGGCAGAATTTTTTGTGAATCGTTGCACGACCCAAGCTTGGGTCGCGTCAGTCTGGCAACGACGCTTGAGTAGGTCATCTTGTCTTGCTGCCGATAACTACCGTATTGTCCCAAACGTCGCCGTACAGCCAGTTGCCTCGCGCATTTGGGTCGCTACTGGTGTAGTATTCCAAATGCGCGGTCAGGAGTTCATCGACCGTAAGCTGTCCGTCGCCGTTGCTGTCGAGCTTCTGGAAAGCTAGCTGGCTGTTCGTCGAGTTACAGCCAAAAGCTTGGTGGAATTTGGCGAACTCACTTTGTTCGAGGAAACCGTTGTCGTCTCGATCGCAGATTGTGAAAATCGCTTTTGCAAGGGGATGGAAGGCTGCTTTATAGGCTTCTAAATCTTCGGCGAAGGACTTTAAGCCATTGCGCCATTCCTCCGGAGTCACTTGGCCATCGTTATCAACATCCATCTTGGCTTGTACATGAGTCCAAAAGTGTTCCAACGTTTGGAACAGTTTCTGTGTTTTGGGACTGCCCATAGGCTCGCCGAGATAAGTAGCAACACGAGCAGCGAGAGCGAGTGCATCGGCTTGTTCTAGAACGCCGTTACCGTTCACGTCACCATGAGTAAAACAAACATCGAATTTTCGCTCCAACAAATCTTGAGTTTCAACAAGAGGCATATTTAATCTCCGTTATATGAAATGTTGTATCAACTTTGCTAGTTCATTTATTCCGCGCGGATGAACTTATTTGATAGTATTTCACAATGTTTTATTTAAAACAAGAACAGTTAAGACAGTTAAGAAGAAGTATCAAATTAAATTTCATTTAATTTTTCGTTGTCGTTGATGCTAGCCGTAATGATGAAGCAAGAGATGCTGTAATTGGTTTGGACAAGCGGTGGAATCTGCTCTATGTGGTTCATATAGAGCGTGATAACGATGTGATTCGCATTATTTCGGCTCGTAAAGCAACACGCAAGGAGCGTGAATACTATGAAACTTGAGGATTTGAAAAAAAGATTAGACCGAAACCGTCCGATGACTACTGTAACGATTAGGATGCCTGAAGACGTGATTGATGATCTGAAAAAAGTTGCGCCATTGCTAGGGTTTTCTGGTTATCAACCTTTAATCCGAGCTTATATTGGTCAAGGGTTACGAGCAGATTTAGAGAGGTTGGAAGGAGATCCCTTTTCTGCATTGATTGCCAGTCTCAAACGTCATGGTGTTGATAATGACGTAATTGACGAGGCTTTGAGGGAAATAGCACAAAAATACGATGAGCATAGCTCATCGCATTAGTACAGCGCGGCATAAACAAACAGACTATTCTTAATTAGTCAACTAAGTCAGTCTCTTGATTCCGTTAACATTCCACGCAACCACTGACGAAATGCTCGTCGCGCTGTACTATATCCCTGTGTCAGACTTAATGGTAAAAACTGCAATATTCCCTCAATTACAGGTAATTGCCCAAATATGGGGCTAGTGTCTACCTCAATATACTTTTCTTGATGCAAGACAAAAACCTGTAACTTGCCATCTGCGTAACACCAAAGTTCAGGTACTCTCAAGGCTACATAAGCTGAAAGCTGAGTTTTGGAAGTGACATCGATTTCAATTGCTAAATCCGGTGGTGGATCAACTGACAAATCTAGCCGCCGCTTGCCAATCATTTTACTAGCGTTTTGGATATAGAAACAGGTATCTGGTTCTACACCTGCTGACATTTCTGAACGTTTAAATGTAGTCGAGCCGTAAGCTTCCCAGTCAAGTTTTAACTCATCCAGTAAAAGCTTAACCATGTCACCGATGAGTTCCTTCGTAACTTCATGTTCCGGTAACGGCATCCGAATCTCTAGCACCCCTTGATAATAAGCGACTCGTGCAGCGCGATGTTCTCCGATTTCATCTAAGATTGCTTCAAACTCTGCCCAACTAATATCCCGCAATGTCAAGCACTGCCCCGGTTGAACATCAATTTGACGCAGTTGCAGTGTAACAACCATTTTATCCTCCGTACCGTTCACTGTTCGGGGTTAGTTCCACACTTTTGTTCAATCTATTACCAATACCTAAAAATCATCATCATAATTTCTCATGGTTTTGGGGTCAGGGGCAAAAGCTAACCATAGAGGGAATTGCAGAAGTCCCAGGCTGATTTGCTCCTCTGAATCATCAATGAGAATTAAGGGTAATTGATTGGTTTTGGTTAGGCGGTCTGCTTTTTGTGCTAGGGCATCTGCTGTTTCAAATAATACTACTCCCCTGTCTGGCCCAAAATCTGGGCGACCTATACCCAGGCAATCTTGTAAACCCCGCCGCCATTCACCTAGACGTTCTGGAGTGTTAGCCAAAACTAGGGTACGAAGGCGATCGCCATACAGTTTATGTAATATCGAAATTGCCGCCGATGCAATCAAAACATTCTGCAAGCGACTACCCATTGTCCGCAACGCACCCCGTCCTCCTTGGCTAAAAAACCAATTAGCGACTCGTTCCGCGTGGACTGGTTCAAAGGTGCGGCGTAATTGCCAAGCCGGCCCATAATAATCGGGTTTGTTGCGGTATTGGTCAATTAGGCGACGAATCTGCTTGGTTGTCTCTTGAAACTGCTGTTGAGCAAACTGGGGACTTCCTGCTTGGGGTTCAGCAGGTTTAGCTTCTTTGATAACTGCAACTGGTTTTTCTCTTTGAGTTACAGGGGGTAATAGTTGTAATTGCTCTGCTGAGGCTGCCAAATCTTGTAAACTACCCGTGAGATAGTCTTTAAAACCTTGTACCCGAATTGCTAAGTCTTGAGATGTACCAGCAAAAGTAGTTCGCATCTCATTACGAATGCGTTCTTGGCGGCGTTCTAGTTGTTCTATAGAAATTTGTAGGGTTTGTTTGCGTTGTTCTAGTTGTGCTAACGACTCTTGTACTACTTTTCCCAATGCGGTTTGAGTTTCTCTGATTTGTCCTTGAAGGGTGTCGTATGTCGTTTGCAGGGTTGCGATTTCAGCTTTTAGAGATGCTTCGGTGCGTTGCAGTTCAGCAATGAGTTTTTCTGATTCCATGACTGAACCCAGTGCTGTATTTTCCCCTGCTAACTGCTGAACAAACACATCTGGTACTTCTGCATCAGCGACAGGTTCAGGACTTGTATCATCTGATGGCTGCTCAACAGATGGTGTTTGGGCTGCTATTTCCAGAACCGACTCGCCAGATGGGTTTTCTGGATTTTCTGGCTTAGGGTTTTCTACTTCGATTTGTTCCAACCACTCATCAATCGGTTCTGGGGTTTGAGATTCCTCTGGGTTCATAAACTATAATGCAATCCCTATAAAACGAATAAATAGCTTTTAGAAATATACTATTGACTTGCCCGAAAATTCTTGATTCATTAGTCTAACTCGAAACCAATCAACACAGGATAAGAGACACTTCACGTAGCTTGCTTGTATGACTGTGTAGCAGTTGCATCTAAATCCGTGGACAACGCTCTTCCAAGCAAGTTCTGAGGGTATGAGGGTCAAATAAAATCGGCAGAAAGTGAATACTGTTAATTTCTTTGAAATAAAACAATATAGGAACTGGATTCCAAAAAATCCGCCAGTTTTGCCATTCTCCATAAGGAAAACGCCGAATCAGCTTTTCACCTCTTTTAATATCTAAGTCTGTGGCGGTAAATTGCAAGCGCAGCGTCACTGTTTGAAATAAGAGAAATAAACCCAACAGTGCTAACACTGCTCCTAGCAAGGGTTGCACAAACAGAAGAGGAACAGCAGTAATCACGAGAACTACGGGGATATTATAGCTAGGCTTAAGTTCCACCGTTGATGTAAAGTTGGGAGCAATTGAACTGGTCACAGTTTCTCCTCCTGCTTTGTTACTAAACACTTTCCCAATTGTAAAAGCTTTGAGTTCAGTTAATCACTCAAAACGCTGCTCACGCCCCGCTCCGCTCTAAGCGCAGCTATGCCCCCAGGGCTTTACCGCACTCCTAAAATCCTTGCAACAATGCACCACCTGTTCCTTGAAACATGATCCAGGACAGGAAAAAGTTGCTCACAAAGATAATTAGCAAAGCGGTGACAACAGCAGTTGTGGTTGATTGTCCGACACCTTTCGCTCCTCCTGTGGTAGTCAAACCCCAGCTACAACCAATCACTGCGATGAACATCCCAAAGCAACAGGCTTTAATCATGGCACTCAAAATATCCCAACTACCTAAAAGGTTACGGGCTGAGTCTAAAAACATTGTATCGGAGATGCCATACATACTCGACGCTATCAGCAACCCTCCCAACATTCCTGTCACCAAAGATAAAAGAGTTAAAATTGGCAGCATTAAGCAGCAAGCTAGCAGGCGAGGGATAACTAAATAATCAATGGGGTCAGTTCTCAGCATTAACATGGCATCGATTTGTTCTGTGACGCGCATAGTACCAATTTCTGCGGCGAATGCTGAACCAACACGCCCTGCTAATATAACGGCTGTCAGCACGGGTGATAATTCTCGTGTCAATGCTACTGCTAACACGCCACCGACAAGATTCCCCGCACCGAAATTAATAAACTCTCGTGCTACCTGAATGGTAAATACTGCGCCCACAAAAACAGCAGTTAACAGGGCAATAAATAGAGAATCTGGCCCGACGGCTGCCATTTGCTCTTTAGTATTGCGCCAGTGGATTTTACCCCTCAGCAGGTGAACCATAGCTTGTCCACCCAAAAAAATCGCCGCCAGCAATCGCTGACTCCACGTTCCTAAACCGGATTTGGATGTAGTTTCACTCAATGTTCTATAGCTAACTCAGTGACTGCCTTAAGAATAGCGAAAGAGAATAGTCAATAGTCAATAGTCATTAGTCATTTAGTCAATGAGCATGGGGCATAAAAAAGTCAAAAACCAAAAATTCTTCACTGCGTGACGCTAACGCGAATAATTTTGAATTTTGAATTAGTTTGTCACCTGTCACCTGTCCCCTATCACCTAAATTCCTCAAAATATTAACTTATTGTAATGATTTTCTCAGGAAACATAGCTTTTCATGAACACGTTAAAAGTTGTAACATCCCGATCGCTTGAAATATAACCTCGGTTTAATAAGGGTTTAAGAGATTGTTACGCTGTTTTAGAGTGATTTGCTGAGTGTAGCAGGAGACTATGTTTTTTAATTAAAACTTAAGATTTTTGACAGATTGAGCGATGAGGAGCGATCGCACGTATTGTAGAAAAGGACGTATGGCTAATTAGCTATTGTTGACTTGATTCTAGGAGTTGGTCTGAAATGACTACTTTCACTAACTATCTTCGCTCTTTGATGCTCACGATTATTTTTAGTTTCGTGACTCCTTTTGTTGTCATCGGCGGCATATTACTATTTTTAGCGGTTGGGGGCTATATTCCCCTATTGCAAGAGCTAGCTACGATCAGTGCTACTGGAATATTAAATTTCCTCACTATTTTTGGTAACGGGTCTATTATGAACGGGATTTTGGCGATTAGCCTGACTTGTGGTTTTGTCGGAGGGCTATTCGATACTTACGTTTACTACCGTTATCAAATTTTGCGTATAGACTCTTAGTGATGAAATCGCTAGTTTTAGATGTTCATGGACTAAGAGCAAGGCACAAAAATATTGTTGCCACAACTAAAGATTCTGTTAGTCCTGACTTGATTTGGTATAGGAATGGATAAGTTAGTTTTAGCTATATTTATTAATAATTATTAATTAACCAGGTCAATAAGTTACCAGTTAATACATTTTCTGCACTATTTTAGCCTTGCTGTAATATGGGCTAGCACCGCTACGCGGAAGTCAAAAGTCAAAAATTCTGTATTTTAAGGCTTTGAAAGATTGAGAATGGTATCTTTATTTCCGCCGTGCTGTACTAGTATTTCTACTCACTACTCAGCACCGGCTAAACGCCGCGCTACCGCTAACAACACGGGCTAAACGCCCCGCTACCGCTAACAGCACTCACTACTCAGCACTCAAATAACTTATCAAGTCGGGTCATCTGTCCGCCAGACAACTTATATTGAAATTATTACTAGGTTAATTATTTGCTCATGGTTTGGCCGTTTAAGTCCAAGTTTCGTAAACAAATTGCTCGAATTGAAATTACAGGTGCGATCGCTAGTGCTACACGCAAACGGGTACTAGAAGCATTAAAAACTGTCGAAGAAAAGAAATTTCCAGCTTTACTGCTACGCATCGACAGCCCTGGAGGGACAGTTGGGGATTCTCAGGAAATTTACAGCGCACTGAAGCGGTTACGGGAAAAAATCAAGATTGTCGCCAGTTTTGGTAATATTTCTGCTTCGGGTGGTGTGTACATTGGTATGGGTGCAGAACACATCATGGCTAACCCTGGAACTATCACGGGTAGCATTGGTGTAATTCTGCGTGGTAATAACTTAGAACGCCTGCTAGAAAAGATTGGTGTTTCCTTCAAGGTTATTAAGTCCGGCCCTTACAAAGATATTTTGGCATTTGATCGGCAACTAACCGACCCAGAACAAGACATATTACAAGAGTTGATTGACACCAGCTATCAGCAGTTTGTCCAGACTGTAGCAGAGGGAAGGTCTTTAGCGGTAGAAAAAGTTAAAAGTTTTGCTGATGGACGGATTTTCACCGGGCAGCAAGCCTTAGAATTGGGTGTAGTAGACCGTCTAGGAACAGAAGAAGAAGCCCGTCGTTGGACAGCCGAGTTAGTTGGACTTGATCCAGAGAAAACACCCTGCCATACCCTAGAGGAACGAAAACCCCTGTTAAGTCGGATTTTACCTGGAAGTCGTCAAGTTTCTTCAAGACTAGGTGCAGGTGTTGATTGGCTAGAATTTGAAATGTCTACTAGTGGTTTGCCATTGTGGTTATATAGACCTTAAAGAAGAGAATAGGTGACAGGTGACAGGTGACAGGTGACAGGTGAGCCAGCGCGGTCTTGGGGGTTTCCCCCATGAGCGACTGGCGAACCCGAAGGGTGACAGGTGACAGGTGACTGGGAAAAGCAGAGGAGGGGAACTAACTGTAATGCCCAATGCCCAATACCCAGCCTGGTCACTGAGCCTAGTCGAAGTGCAATGACTAATGACTAATTCAGGAGGATTTTGGCGTGGAGTGGCGAATGCAAGCTATTCGTGGAGCGACAACCGTTTCAGACAATACAGTGGAAGCCATGCGAGGCGCGGTGACAGAACTACTAGACGAACTGGAAAGACGAAATCAAGTCCAGCCACAAGACATGATTAGCGTGACTTTTTCTGTGACGCGGGACTTAGATGCAATTTTTCCAGCTGCGATCGCAAGACCTCGGCCTGGTTGGGATAATGTAGCTATGCTAGATGTGCAGCAAATGCACGTCGAGGGTAGTTTACAGCGTTGCATTCGCTTTTTAATCCACGCCTATATACCCACTTCCACACCCATTCATCATATTTATTTACGGGAAGCTAAGAAACTGCGTCCTGATTGGAGTTTACCCCAAGCGTTACAAGCCCCGCAGCAAGTAGTAGAGTCAAAAGTTTAGAATAGTGGCTTTAAATATGACTGAATTACTCGAAAAAGCTATAGAAAAACTGAAAACATTGCCTCTGAGTGAACAGAATGCGATCGCAGCAATGATTTTGGTAGAACTAGAAGATGAACATCAGTGGGATGAAGCTTTTGCCCGTTCTCCAGATTTACTTGCTAAACTTGCAGCCGAAGCAATGGCTGAATATCACGCAGGTAAGACACAAGAACTAGATGCAGATGCCTTGTGAAGTCCTGTATAAACGCCCAGTTTCGCCAAGCATTTGCTGATTTGCTTGATCAAGTTCGGGAGCAAACCCGTGAGGCTTACCGGCTATTCAAGCAAAATCCGAGTCATCCTAGTCTATGTTTTAAAAAAGTACACCCAGAGCTACCAATTTACTCGGCTCGCATCAGCAAAAGTTATCGTGCAGTTGGACAGTTATCGGAGATACAATTATCTGGTTTTGGGTTGGTTCACACTCAGGGTAGGATCAGTTGCTGTCTCGGTAACAGGATCGCTTTAATAATCACTCTATTCTTCGTGGCGATGGAATCTAATTCCTAAAAAGATGTCGTAAACAAATTCAAAGAAATCTTTTTTCTGCAACAATCCTGAAGTTTGGTAACAGCCTTTCTCATCTAACAGTGGCTTCATTACATAGTAGGCAGGTTGGTAATTATACCAGGGAATAGAAGGCCACAAATGATGAATTAGATGGTAATTTTGACCCATAATCAAGATGTTGAGCAGTTTCCCTGGGTAGACGCGGGCATTTTTCCAGCGATCTCGCTCTGCAAAGGGACGATGGGGTAGATAATCAAAAAATAACCCCAGTGCTATCCCCACGATAAAAGCGGGAATGAACCAAAAATTGAGAATATATCCTAAAAAGTCATACTGAACAGAAATATAAACAATTGCCACCACAATCAAGCGGCTAATAAACCACTCTAATAGTTCATTTTTTCGCCACAATTTACGTTGAAAGAAAAATACTTCGTGATACAAAAACCGCACAGCAATCAACCATAGCGGCCCGCCTGTAGAGACGTAATGATCGGGGTCATCTTTGGGATGATTGACATGGGCATGATGCTGTAAATGCACCCGCGTAAACACAGGAAACGCAAAAGCTAATATCAACGCGCTACCATGACCTAACATGGCATTAATTACCCGGTTGCGGTGAGCAGATTGATGACAAGCATCGTGAATCACTGTACCTGCACAATGTAAAGCTAGGGTATTAATGACAAAGCACAGCCAATGTGGCCATTGCCAAAGCCAATAACCAAAGTTAGATACTACCAACATGGCCACAGCTGACATAAATAACAGCATCGTGGGATTAAAATCACCAGGAGGCGTTAAAAATTCCTTGGGTGGGATTTTTAGTGGTTGCTGTGCCTCCAATGTGAGCATTACTATCTCCTTTTTGATCGAATCATTACGAATATACGACAAAGATTAGTGAATAATAAACTTTTATAAGGTTTTGTATAGCAAGATTTATCTACATCGTTACCGATTAGTGGATGAATAACGCTATCATTCCAGACAAGACTCCAGTCTTTGCTGATGAGGGTGTGCTATCCGCATAACGAATAAGCTTGATGTAAAAATCTCTCAGTGAGGGAGAGGGAACACAGATTGGTGTACGATATCTACTCTGTCCCACAGTTTTACTACCTCTGGCGATGTTGGAGTCACAGATATAACAGTGACTGCAAAATGCCCCTCACCTTACTATGACTCACTAAATAGCTCCCTAGAATCAGCCCCTATGCAATTAAGAGATTCTGTACGCCGGACAAAAATTGTTGCTACAATTGGCCCCGCCACTAGCAGCCCAGAAATGCTGAAAGCCATTATTGAAGCGGGTGCAACAACGCTGCGGCTCAACTTCTCCCACGGCTCTCATGCCGACCATCAGCGTAGTATTCGCCTAATTCGGCAAACCGCTTTTGAACTAAATCAGCCAGTGGCAATTCTCCAAGACTTGCAAGGGCCAAAAATTCGCTTAGGAAAGTTTGAGAACGGGTCTATAGTTTTAGCTAAAGGCGATCGCTTCACCTTGACAAATCGCCCAGTTGTTGGTTGCCAAGAAATTAGTTGTGTCACCTACGATTATTTGGCGGATGAAGTCCCTGTGGGTGCAAAAATTCTCCTCGATGATGGTCGAGTAGAAATGGTGGTGGAGGATATCAACCGCGATAAAGGTGATTTACATTGTCGTATCACCGTTGCTGGTAAGTTATCTAACAATAAAGGTGTAAACTTCCCTGGTGTTTACCTTTCGATTAAAGCCATGACCGACAAAGACCGAGAGGATCTGATGTTCGGTTTAGACCAGGGTGTCGATTGGGTAGCATTGTCCTTTGTTCGCAACCCCCAGGACATTATCGAAATTAAAGAGCTAATTTCCAGCACTGGTAAGCAAGTACCTGTTGTTGCCAAGATTGAAAAGCATGAAGCTATCGAACAAATGGAAGCAGTTCTAGCTTTATGTGATGGTGTCATGGTGGCTAGAGGTGACTTAGGTGTAGAACTACCAGCCGAAGATGTACCGATACTACAAAAGCGGTTAATTGCCACAGCTAACCGTTTGGGGATTCCCATCATCACCGCTACGCAAATGTTAGACAGCATGGTGAGTAACCCTCGTCCCACTCGCGCGGAAGTGTCAGACGTAGCCAATGCGATTTTAGATGGTACAGATGCAGTCATGCTTTCCAATGAAACGGCTGTGGGTAGTTACGCTGTAGAAGCAGTGGCGACAATGGCACGCATTGCGGAACGCATCGAGCAGGAAGAAGATAATAGTGCAAAATTACGGCAACTGCGAGATAATCGCCGTTCTATCCCCAATGCTATTAGCCAAGCTGTAGGGCAAATTGCTGAACAATTGGGAGCAGCAGCAATTATGACCTTAACCCAAACTGGAGCAACCGCTCGCAACGTATCGAAGTTTCGTCCTCATACGCCGATTTTGGCAGTGACACCCCACGTCAATGTGGCACGACAGTTACAGATGGTATGGGGAGTTAAGCCTTTACTGGTATTAGAATTACCTTCTGCTGGTCAAACATTCCAAGCCGCGATTAATGTGGCTCAGGAGCATAAGTTGCTGTTTGAGGGTGATTTGGTAGTGATGACGGCTGGTACACTCCAAGGGGTTTCCGGCTCAACAGATTTGATTAAGGTTGAAGTGGTGACAGCCATACTCGGACAGGGTATTGGACTGGGACAAGGTTCAATCAGTGGTCGTGCTAGGGTTGCTCACACAGGTATGGATTCCAGTAACTTTAACCCTGGGGATATTTTGGTGGCATCGCGCACCGGTGCTGATTATGTGGATGCCATTCGCAAAGCCGGCGGGATTATTACTGAGGATGAAAGTCTTACTAGTCACGCAGCCGTGATTGGTTTACGCTTGGGTGTGCCTGTGATTGTGGGTGTGAAGAAAGCCACACAGGTAATTCGTGATGGGGCAATTCTTACTATGGATTTACAACGGGGTTTAATTTACTCTGGCGCAGTGGGAACACCTTAAATAATTCGTAGTTTGTAATTCGTAATTCGTAATTATGAACTACGAATTATGAAGGGTAGGTTGAAAATTAGAAAAATCAGGACTTTAGTCCTGACTACGAACCGTCAAAACTAACTTGATAGACTATTAGCCCTCAGTGACATTTAACTTTTTAGGTTCTGGTAGAGAATCAATCCAATCATCAAGGCTGAACCATGAGTGGTTTATTGGCAAATAGCGCGATCGCTTGAGCTAATATTCCCGTTATGCTGAAGATAATTGCTGATGCGGGAGCATCCCTGCTGCATCAAATTATCTAAATCCAAGTTCCACAGCATCACCCCAGCATCTTCACCACCACTCACCAAGACTTTAGCATCGGGGCTAAAACTAACACTATTCACTTTCCCTGGATGTCCTGAGAAAGTTGTGAGTAATTTACCGTTGGTAATATCCCAGAATTTGATTGTATTGTCGGCACTACCCGACGTGAGGATTTGACTATCTGGTGTAAAACTGAGGCTGGTTACGCCGTCTGTATGTCCGGTGAGAGTTTGTATTAACTTCCCGTCTGGTATTTGCCAAAGTTTGATGGTATTGTCCCAACTGGCGGAGGCTAATATTTTACCATCGGGGCTGAATTTTACAGATGCGATCGCTAAACCGTGTCCCTGTAAATCTTTAAGTAGCTTACCGTCAGTAAGTTGCCAAATTTTCACTGTATTGTCAGCACTACCGGAAGCTAAAAGTTTTCCATCAGGGCTAATATCAATACTAGTTACTTCATCATTATGTCCTGTGATAGTGCTTAATAATTGACCCTCTATTAGTTGCCAAATTTTGATAGTTTTATCAGCACTGGCAGAAGCTATCATCTGGTTATCTGGGCTAAAGCTAATACTAGTAACTCTATCTTGATGTCCCGTTAATGTTTGGAGTAATTGCTGTGTTTGAATATGCCAAATTTTAATAGTTTTATCAGCACTTGCTGTGGCTAAAATTTTACCGTCTGGACTAATACCCACAGCTTGAATTATATCTTGATGGGCTGTAAATTTAATTAGTGGTGACGCATTCAAAATTTGCGTTTTTTGCCAAATAGTTACTTTACCATCCCAACCACCAGAGATAAAAGTTTTACCATCGGGCGTAACTTTTACCTCTTGAGCATGGTTTACTGCATCTGTTTTATCAGCTTTGACTTGCCAAAATTTAATGGTTTTATCACTACTACCAGAAGCAATATATTTACCATCTGGACTAAATGTTATATCTTTAACTTGTTCGCCGTGTCCTTGAATAGTTTTTAGTAATTTACCATCTAATTGCCAGAGTTTAATAGTCCGGTCAGCACTTGCAGAAGCTAAAATTTGATTATCTGGACTAAAATTAATGTGATTAACTTGGTCATTGTGCGCTGCTAGAGTGTGTAATAGTTTCCCCTCGTAATTCCACAGTTTAATAGTTTTGTCACCACTGGCAGAAGCGATAAATTTACCATTGGGGCTAAATTTAACACAGGTAATCCGATCTGTGTGTCCTGGCACAGTTTGAATTAATGCACCGTTATCTGTGCGCCAAAGTTTTAATAAATTATCTTCACCACCAGAGGCAATTACTTTACCATCTGGACTAAAAGCAACAGAGTTTACCCAGCCATTATGAGCATTCCAACTATTAATTAATTTACCGTTATCTGTGCGCCATAATTTTATCGTTTTATCAAAACTAGCAGTGGCAATAATTTTACCATCTGGACTAAAATTAACATCAGTAACAATATCTGTATGTCCGATAATATTTTTGATGAGTTTAGTACAGTCTTTTAAGCTATTTAAGTTTAAACAAGCAGGAGCAAAATTATAGATTTTAATCTGATGATCCGCACTAGCAGCAGCTAGATATTTACCATCTACACTAAAATCGATCGCAGTTAATCTTTGTTGATGTACGATAGTTTCAATTAATCGCCCATGTGTAGACCAAATTTTGATTGTGCGATCATCGCTAGCAGAAGCTAAAATTTTACCCCTGGGATGAAAAATTATACTGTTTACCTGTTGATTATGTCCGGGGAAACGATTAATTTCTTGAGTGTTATTAATAGCTTGCTGAAAAGTTGCGGCTGTTGTGATTTGTATATCTTTAGTTGGGGCAAAAACTTGTTTAAGTTCTCGTCCAGCTTTGACGCTAGCCATGACACTTTCTAATTGTTGATGAGATAATAAAAACGCCTCAGAAGAAGCATTTAAAGCGGCAATTTCTCGTAACTGCGCGGAGCGTTTTTGGACATAGGCTAAACCGCCAAAACCACTAGCAGCTATTCCCAAAACACTAATGATAGCTATAGCTTTTTGAGCTTGTCGGAGTCGCTTTTTTTGTTCTAATTGTTGTTGTTGGCGAGCATCTAAACAAGCAGCAATAAAATTTTGCACATCAACAGATAATTCATCTGTATATTTAACGTAAATTTCTTCAGCTTCAGCTAGACGAACACCGTGTAATAAAAAATCTGATTGTTGATGATTTTGTTTCCACAGAGCTGCGGCTTGTTCAATTTGACGTTGCGATCGCAGTCTACTACGATTTTCTTCCAACCACCAGCGCAAAGTTGACCAGTGACGAATGAGGATTTCGTGCGCTACTTCGATGGTGACTAAGGGAGTTGGGAGTTGGGAGTTGGGAGTTGGGAGTATTGAGTGAGCATTGTTGTATTTTTCTCCCCCTGCTTCCCCTGCTTCCCCTGCTCCCTTTGTCTTCTTGTCCCCAATCCCCAGTCCCTCTTCCTCCAAATTCACCACTACCAACTTCGCCGCAGTTAACGCCGAAAGTGTTCTTTCTACTAGTTCATCAGGATATTTCCTCACCACTAACTCAGATTTCATTACTCTGCGTCTAGTGTCTTCTGTCCCTTCCCCTAACTGTGTCAGTGAAAGAAAAATCCATCTAGCGCATTCTTTCGCTTCTGAATCTAAATTTTCGTAAACTTCCTGTGCTTTGCGTTCCAATGCGCCTTTAATACCGCCAATTTGTTGCTGATAGGCTGTCAGGGTTAATTCTCCTGCTTGGCGGTATTCCCATAACTGTTCTAAGACAAATTCCAACAGGGGTAAATCTCCCGCCGAGTGGTTTAACTCCTGGAGTAAAATTTCTACCAGTCCCGACTCAACTTTTAACCCCACCTGTTCGGCTGGGTTGATAATGACACGGCGGTAGTCATCATCACTCAAATTCGGTGGAACTAATACACTAGACTGCTGCAATAAATTAGCCAGTGGGGGTACTTCCAAGCAAGCGGCGATAAAGTCTGCTCTAACAGTCACCACCAACTTAAACTTATCAGAGGCGTATTCTATCGCTCCCAACACCAATTCTAAAAATCGCTGTCTATCTTCAGCCGGTGCAAGGGTGAATAATTCTTCAAACTGATCAACCACCAAAACAACCATCGGCTCTGGACGACTACGCAACCAGTAAACAAAGCCTTCTACCCCTTGGTAAAGCATGGCTTCTAGGAGGAGGTGGGGGGATTGGGGATTAGGGACTGGGGAGGAGGAAATAGAAGGTAAAGACCAAGAAGAATTTTCTACCTTGTCCCCCTTGTCCCCTTTGCTCCCCTGCTCCCCCGCTTCCAAGCGTCGCGCCAAAGCCTCCAAAGGACGTGCGCCGGGACGGATGGTTTTAACTAACCAGGAATCACTATTAGGTAATTGTTTTCCTAAACGTAGTTGAGAAATTAATCCTGCTTGGACAACGGAGGATTTACCGCTACCAGATGCACCGACTAAGGCTAAAAATGATTTGTGTGCAATGTGAGCAATTAACTGCTGAGTTAAGGATTCTCTCCCGTAAAAATATTGAAAATCTTCTTCGCCAAAGGCTTTCAAGCCACGATAAGGACAAATTTTTAAATCTAAAGCTGCGGATTTTTGACGGTTTTGTGTACCAGTGGTTGCGGGGATAATTTCGATGACGCCTTGTGTACCTGATAGCCAAATATGCAAGGGTAAAGATCCGTTTATTTGCGGCTGTTCTGCTAGATGAATTTGTAATTGGGTAATCCAAGTTGCTACTGATAAACCATTAGAGACAGAAGCAGCTTTTATTGTCTCTATCAGTGCTTGAGCAAATAATTCTGGGTTGGTTTTGGGACTAGTCGCCGCAATAATACATTGTCCTGTAGTCGAGTTTAATTGTAAGTCTTCTATCCAGTCTGGCAACGATACACTATGCGCCCCAACTGGACAATCTAAGATAATAATTTGTTGTGTCACCGCAGAACGGCGTAACTGTTGTCTAAGCCAAGAACGACTCAACCAAATATCATCTAATAAAACTAATGCTGCTTCTCCTGTGGGGGTTTCTTCTAGTCGTCCCCGCAGATATAGTAGTATTGTAATGGATTCTTCAGTCTGATATTTCTGTATTTGATTGCTAGAACGCAAACATTCTTTGATGCTTTCGCGGATATTTTGAGAATTTGTATTAGCAGTGCGAGGTAAATATTCTAATTCAAAAGCTCCCGCACTCCCCAATACTTTACTAAAATCTATGGCTATTTGTGAGCCGATAATGCCTTCAATTACTAATGCTTTTCTAGGAGGAATTGATTGGGCGATCGCCGGAATTTTTCCTATAATTAATTCCCCAACTCCTTCGACAATCCGCTTGGGTGTTTGCAAGGGATATTCACTATAAAGTTCTGTATCGCCTTTACCGCGTTTCTGTTGGTTAATTAATCTTAATTGTTGGTTGGTTTTATCTATATATTGCAGTGTTTGGTGATAAACGTAGCGATATAAGCCATCAGCCGAAATCATTCCTTGATGATCAGCCGCATCTCCCCGTAAGCCCCGCATTAAATAATAAGTAAATACCCCATGTCCTAGTTCAGGAAACTCCCATGATTGTTGGTCTGTGTCGCAAGAAAGTAAGGCGTAAAACCCTTTACTTTTAGCAGCACGTTGTTGTAAAACTGCTACTAATTGTGGTGTAGGATTTAGCCCTCGTAAAGTCATGCCTCCACTATGACAAGCATCGAGCCAAACTATCTGATTTTGAACACCGCTATTACTTAAAAACTCTAGTAATTCTTTAACAGCTAAACCTGTATTTTCTAAGTTATCTTTTTGTGTATCTGCCAAACATAAAAATGCTTGTTGTGTATTGGGGTGTAATATTCCGTGTCCAGAAAAATAAAATAATATTGTATCGGTAGGTTGCGCCGATGTCGTAACTTGCTGTAAGCGATCGCGAATATTAACTAACAATGGCGATTCGGTAGCGAAGTCATGGTAAATATTAATTTCTTTTTGAGGGAATTGTTCTTGAGTTGCACCTGTTAAAGCTTCTGCTAATACCTGACAATCAACTGCGGAGTAACGCAGACATGGCAGTTGTGCATCCTGGTATTGGTTGACTCCAACCAGTAGTAACCACAGTTTCGAGGTGATTGTGGTTTTGGTTTGATTGGAACTACTGGTAGCAACGGCACGGGGCATTTTTAGTTAGGGACTGGGGTGGGGACAAGTCAATTCTAATATTCATTTATTTGCTAGGTTTGCCACTGTATTTTTATGCAATAAGTAACATTGCTGTTTATGGAATTTGATGAATTGCATTGACTGCATTGATGATCACAGAGGATGCTTTGTTGATTTCTGCTTTAGTTGTAAATTTACCAATACCAATTCTTAACGAACCTTCAATTATATTCTCTGACAGATTCATCGCTTGTAGAACGTGAGAGGGTGCAACAACACCCGATGAACAAGCCGCACCTGTAGAAATCGCTAATTGGTGGCGCACTCTAGCAATGATGGCACTATTCGGAATGTCAGGGACAGAAATATGTAAGTTACCTGATAAACGGTTGTTGATGTCTCCATTCACCACTAGGTTAGGAATATTTGATTGTAGGACGTTTTGTAGTTGCGATCGCAAAACTGCAATGTTACTTTCATCTGTTTCTATCTCCGACTGTCTCAATCTGCAAGCTTCCCCCAACCCAGCGATTCCGGGGACGTTGAGTGTACCTGATCTGAGTCCCTGTTCATGTCCTCCACCGTAAATCATCGGTGGGAGATGATGATCTTTTTTAATCACTAATGCACCAACGCCTTTGGGTGCGTAGAGTTTATGTCCAGAAATAGCTAGATAGGTGATACCCCAGTCTTGAAAGTTGAGGGGAATCTTCCCGACGGCTTGGGATGCGTCGCATAAAAAAGGGATATGGTAGCATGAGGCGATCGCGCCAATTTTTTCTATGGGGTAAATTGTCCCTACTTCATTGTTAGCCGCCATCAGACAAAGTAAGGAAGCCCCCTCACAGCAGACTTTTTCTAGATGTTCTAAATCAATCTGCCCTTGTTGATTGACTTTTAACCAAATAATTTCAATCAGTCCTTTTTTAGCTAAGGCTTTGCAGGTATCTAAAACGGCTTTGTGTTCAACTGGGGAAACAATGATTTTAGCGGGGGTATTTTGTTGAGAAATATGTCCTTGAATTGCTAAGTTAATGCTTTCTGTTGCACCTGATGTAAAGATAATTTCTTTGGGGGAGGCGTTGATTAATTCTGCTATTTCTTGACGTGCTTGTTTAACTGCTTTTGCGGCTTCGTCCCCATAACCATGATCTACACTATTCGCATTACCAAAGGCGGTAGTCATATAGTACATGACTTTCTCGGCTACTCTGGGGTCAACGGGTGTAGTTGAGTGATAATCGAGGTAGATTATGTTGGTCATTTTTTTAACGCAGAGTAACGCTAAGGACACGCGGAGGAACGCAGAGAATTATCATAACAACTCTCTCAACTCTCTGCGTCTCTGCGCCTCTGCGTGAGCTTTAATCTTACTCATTCTCTAAAAACCTCCTAGCGACTCTTCCCCAATCAATGCGGGTATCTTGAGCATTATCTTTAAATTTACCATCTGGCTGTTCATCTTCATATCTTGCCCATGCCATTAGGAGTAATTTTAAACCATCTAAAGAGTTAACTAAGCGAGAACGTAAGGTATCTATATCGGCTTTATCTACATCTTCTTCTAAGATTTCTACTAAGTTTTTATAAGCTGGATGATTGGTATTAAGAGTAACAATAATTGCTCCACCTCTAGGTTTAACTGAGAAGAAAGCAGGTGTATCAAGTGGAGATTCGACAAAGGTATACTTTAAACCGTCATCTACTGTTGTGGCGGCTAATAATTCGGCTTTGCTTTCAGTTACTCCGTCTTCTTTTAAAGTTTCTTTAATTACTTTTTTGCGTTCTGCTTTGGGTAATTGTTCATCTATATCACTTTGACCTTTGTAACCCTGTGATTTACGTTCTTGAGTAACTGTAGTTGCTACTTTTTCAGGTTTATAAGGGTCATGGCGTTTTTCAGTTGCGGTACGAGTGCCTTTGGTTTGGTTTTTAATTAAGCGACGAATTAAACTTAGTTGACTACTGATTTTATGGGCTAATTCCAATAGAGGCAGTTTTGGATCTTCATCTTGAAGTAATTCTTCTTTGAGTTGAGCAACAGTTTTACTTTCTTCTAATAAAGATTCAATATCGAGTTGTAGAATCTCTCCAAAATTACGGGCTGATTGTTTGTTATTTGTGACTCCAAAAATATCATCAAGAGATGGTGGAAATTCTACTTCAATCCCCCACCAACGTTCTGTAGGGTCGTAATTATTGACTAGGTTTTGGTCTAATTCTAATTCTCGTCCCGCACGCACTACGGAAACTCCCAGATTTTTGGCGGCGTGTTGTCCATGCGGTAAGCTACCGGGATTTTTTCCGGGTTCAGCTTGACGCGCTTCTTCTTTGGCGTAGGAGAAACGCACTTTGACATCATGTTCTTTGTCTTTAAAATTAATTTTATAAGTGGTTTCATAAGATGTATCTCCTTCCCAATGACAGAACATTGCTTGATTATCAAATGGTTGAGGACAGGAGGTTTTTTCTATTAGATAACCTGGGTCATTAGGTAGGGCATATTTTTCTACAATTAAGCTATATAAAGCATCTAAATCAAAGGCTACCATACGGATTTTAACTTTACCGCTATTAATAAATTTGCGATACATTCTGCCAATCACAAATTCAGAATTATCAATAATTGCTTTGCCAGTTCGCCACATACAACGGTCGATGTTTGACCATACTACTAATGTGCCACTGTCACCAAATTTATGACCGATATTTCTCCAAGTCATGGGGATTGGTTGAGGTGTCGGTTCTGGTACTTCGGTCATCTGCCGAGTTTTAATTTCATTTAAATCAAGGTAACTATGCAGTGCAGTTTCTATGCCATTTTGCCATGACCAGACATCAACTCTCTGACATTGAGAAATAGAAGACGAGGGTAAACCCATACCAAAACGACCGATTCCGGTGTGTTTATCTTCATCTAAATGAGTACCATTACCAAATTGCAGGGCGAGACGTAAGACATTCGCATCCATCCCACAACCATTATCTAACACAGCGATTTGTTCAATTCTTGATCGCCTCCTCACTTCCCCCTGTTCTTTCCGTTCCCCACAAAGTAACTCTACTTGCGATGCACCGGCTTGAATGGCATTATCCATTAATTCGGCTAAAGCATAGGCGGCGTTTTTATAACCGTTATCCCGCATGGCTTGGACTGCGAGGTGAGTCGGAACGATATCATGGGCGTTATTCATGGGTTTTCCTCCAAACGTCTTCCCAATTGTGGAAGGCTGATGCAACTGAACCAAAACCAGGGAGTTGGCTATCGACAACGGTGACTATTTCGGCTGTAGCATTACCCCCGGCTTTGATTCCTCTGATGGCGCGTCCTACCATTTGGCTGTAGAGAACAAGGGATTTGGTAGGACGGGCGATAACAGCAGCACTGGTTTTAGGTGCGTCGAAGCCAGTGGTTAATACGCCGTAGTTACATAAAATCTTGGTTTGGGTTTGTTGGTCTTTAAAGCTTTGAATCAGCTTTTCTCGTTCCGATTTGGGGGTTTCACCTGTCACCGCATCAGCATTCAAGCCGCGTAAACGCAAAATGGAAGCGATGAGTTTGGCGTGTTCCACGGAGGTATTAAAGACGATGATGCGTTGATGATGTGGGGCGAGTGCTTCCAGTTCTAGGATGATGCGGAGGTTGCGTTGTTCGTCTGCGGCTAACCGATTGAGGATATATTGGGGAATGTCTAAGTCTGTATGAATGCGCTTGAGGTCTTGGGGAGTTAGTTCAATGCCGTTTTCGTAAAATAATGAGCGATAGTTAACTTGCGCTAGGTATTGTTGATCTACGAGATAATCAATGGGGTTGTCATAACCGGGGATTTCTAAGGTAACTTTTTGGTGGGCGAAGAATTTAGCTAGTTGTGCATCGGTGTTAATATCCGCCCAAGTGCGTCCGGGTGTGGCGGTTAATCCTAATAAGGCGGTTTTTTCGTAGGGGACGACGAGGGAATCTAAAACGAGTTTATAGGTTTCGGCTACTGCTTGATGGGCTTCGTCGATAATTACTAATGAACAACGCACACCCAGTTGATTAATAAAGCGAATACTCTTTTTGGCGGCGTGATAGACTTTGGCTAATCCTGCTACTACTAAGCCATCTTGCGCTTGTGTTAAATCTAACTCATGGTTGCCCCAGAAGCGGTAAGTTGAGATGGTGCGATGGCATAACCGCCCAGCGTAGCTGATCGCCTAAACTGTCCCAGGCTTTTTGAAATTCTGTAACCGCTTGTTCGCAAAGTTCTTCACTGTAGGCTAACCAGATTACTAATGTGGGTTCATTGTTTCTTACGTGTAAACCCAATTAGGGCTAAAACCTTGCAGAGTTGCTAAAGAAATTAAAGGTTTTATAGTTTTTTCATAAGCATTAATGAGGATTTCTAAATTTAATAATTCGTCTGGTTGATCAACTTTCAACTCTGCAACAAAAGTCTCAATATCATTTGACCATTTTATTTGAGAAACACTTTGCTTATAAATCGTTAAGCCTAAATGTTGTAATGTTACGAAATCAAGAAAATATTCTTCTGATGGTAAATTATTAGATTTAGAAGAATTAACAGATTTTGTTGTTGGAATCAAATTCCATAATTGATCATGAGCTACAAAAGACCAAGGCAAATAATGATCTAAAGAAATTTCCTTCTTATTTAGTTGAACTTTTGAATAAATACATTCAATACCTCGATATTCTAAAATAGTCTTCCAATATTTAGTTTGATTCGCTAAAGAATCTCTGTCTTGTGGCATAAATAATTTGTTAACCACATTAGGAGTGCTAGGGTTTCTCTGCTGCATATAATTCAACCATTCCCAAGAAGCCCACCCCCTAACTATTGTGTAATTTTCCTCTAAATAATGAATCCAATCTGGATGTAAAAGAATGGAATTACAATTTTTCTGATCTTCAGCGTTAAAGTAATATAAAGGCTTTTTAGTATTAAATTGATTATTAGCTAAACTCATAATAGTGGGATTAACATCATAATCTTTTAAGCCTCTCGTCTCTTGAGAAAAGAAAGGACGAATTAAACGGTAAGAAACATATCGACTAATAGAAATAACGATATCATCAATATTTTGATTATTAATAGTATTACGTAACAGCTTTTTATCTGTATCTCTAAATTTCAAAATCGGTTCTGTAATTTCTAGTTTAAGAGAATCTAATTTATTAGGAATTTGGTCTTGTGTTCCAAAAGAAAGTTTAAAATAGTTGTGAGTATACCAAGCGTTCGCTAACATCTCAACAATTATCTCTCGAAAACTGATCGTCGATAGATTCTCAAATTTTCTTCTTTTTATAATATCTAATAATGATAAAAAATAAAGATACTTGTAGGAATTAGTTCTTGAATCAAATAATCCTGCTAAAGCTGAAATATTTAAATTATCAGAATTAGGTAAGTTATACATATTTAATTTATATTTTAGAGTCAAAACTCAAGATTTGACTTTTCACAAAATTACAAATGACAAACTAAACAAGGTAAATCATCTTTTTCTTGATTTAAACTTTTTTCTAATGCTTCAGCCAAATGAGGATTAAAAGCCGTCTTTTTCTCTTTAGCCATTAACTTTTCATGTTGAGCAATAATTTCATCCTTGCGTGCTAGAAGCTGCAATAAACTTTCCCCATCAGTCCAAGTATAGGTACGACCATCAGCATGATTAGATTCATACTCAACAGCCTTTTGAAATAAATCAGGATGTTCCTGCGCCAACATTACCCATTCATACTTGCGTTGGAAGAAACAGAAAAAACACCCAGAACGACTGCGCCAGCGATAATAGTCAGGGAGTCCAATTCCACTTTCTTCTAAAAGCCGAATAATATCAGCCCTAACTAAACCCTTCTCCTTAAAAGGAAACACAGGTTTAATATTAGGTTTAGTGGAGATATAACCATCACGGTTTTCATCAGCACGGATACCAACATAACTAATAGCCTCATCATCCCCCACAAAATCCTCCAACGGCTTAATTTTCATCTTCACCGTACACCAACGCATTTGGGGGGAAGGTAACAAACCATCATGAATCGCTAACCAATGGTCAAAACCGCGTTTATCACTGAGATAATGAATTTTAATCCCCAGACGGGCTTTAATGCGGTCAAGATAATCGTAAGTTTCTGGTAATTCTTTATGGGTATCACAAAAAAAGTATTCCATCTCTGGAATTTCCTTATGCAGCAATACCGCTAAAGCCGTGCTATCCTTTCCCCCAGAAAGCCCCAATATGTGTCTAACTTTTTTCTCTGCCATCCTGGTTTTTAGTGCGCTTAGGCAAGTATATTAATCGTACTAATATTTTAGCAAATATGCAAAGTAAATGTGTACTTTTTTAAGATTAACCTGAAAAAACATTAGTAGATTTACTGATATCATTAGCTATTTATCCACTAACTAATCACGTTATTATACTTAACTTAAAATTTATGATCTGCCAATAAGGTTTAGTAGAGCTAAAAACCTTAATTTGCCTAGAGAGTTTTTTGAGTGTCAACAGCGATCATAGATATCGCTGCTCTTTTAGTTGCGATCGCATTGCCGAATTTTGGCATAATAACACGGTTACACATCAAAAATATTGATATATAAGCCAAAAAATTAATTTACGAGTTCTCACATTGATTTACGACTCGTAAACTTAATTTATCAATCGTAAACTTGATTTCGGAGTCGTGAACTTAATTTACAAGTTGTAAACTTGATTTTCGAGTTGCAAAACTTGATTTACAAGTCAACCAATTTTAAATTTTAGTAGGAGCGGGTTCACAGATATCCTCAATTATTCACGATGATTCGGGTAAACCCGCCCCCACATCACTCATAACATTCAAATTAGATGACACGGTTCATACATGACAAATTCGCCAAAGATTATCTAGAAGAACTACTAAAAGATTACGGAGAAGTCAAAGCATCAGAAAAAGTCTCAGGAGAAATAAAAGAAATAGATGTTTTATTCACCCCAAATCAACAGCAAAAATCTAACTTACAAATCCTGGGTTTACTAGGAAGATTTGCCGAAAATCCAGCAATCATAGAACCCTTTCGCAATCCAGCTTCTACTGATGAAATATGTGATTGTATTCTAAAATTATTAGAAGTCAAAGCTTCACTACGACGAGAAGCTAAAACCAACAAAACCAAACTTCAAGACTCAGAAATTCCCCAATTGTGGGTTCTGACTCCCACCGTATCTGAAACTAGATTATCTAGCTTTGGAACTATGCAAAAACAAGATTGGTTATCAGGAGTACATTTTCTCCCAGATGCACTGCGGACAGCAATTGTAGCCATACATCAACTACCACAAACACCGGAAACATTATGGTTGAGGCTTTTAGGTAGAGGAAACGTACAGTCACAAGCAATTCTGGAATTGCAAGCGTTACCATTAAATCATCCATACCAACAAGCCACCCTCGAATTAGTTTACAACCTGCGCGAAAACTTAAGAATCAATCAAGAATTAGAAACAGACGATAGGGAGTTAGTTATGCGATTAGAACCACTTTATCAAAGAGATAGAGAACAAGCTGTCTGGGAAGGGAATAAACAAGGAGAAGAACGTTTAGTTCTACGTCAACTCAATCGCCGGATTGGGGAAATTAATCAAACATTAATAGAGCGCATTCAAGGATTATCAATTGAACAATTAGAAAATCTAGGAGAAGCATTACTAGACTTTTCTAACATTGCTGATTTAGAAACTTGGTTAAACCAACAACAAGAATAAACCATCAGAAATCAAATTTAAATTGTAGGGTGTGTTACGGCTGTGAAAGGATTTGGGAGTGTGAACAAATGATATCTAGCCGTAACGCACCACCATCATACGGTGCGTTACGCTTTGCTTGAACGCACTCTACTGGCTACTAATACTTTCACGAAACTTAGTAATTAAATCTTTTGGTTTCCCACCAGACATAACTAAATTGGCTAACAATTCCAAATCTAAATCTGGTAAAAGTTCACTTTTCATTATTTGCTCATACTTATTACCACGTAGATAATATAAGAAAAATTGATTATTCCGCCAAAACCAAACTTCCGGTACGCCTAAACCTTGATAAATTAATAAATCATCAATTCCGCCACTAGTTACAACTATTTCAATCGCCAAATCGGGAACAGCTTTTTCAGAATTAAAACAATAACATTCATCTGGTTCTATACCTCTATCGGCTACTTCTCTTCTAAAAGTAGTTGAGCCTAAAGGATAAAAATCAATCCCTTTTTCTAAAAAAAAGGTTTCTAACAATAAAGCAATAATTTTTTTATCGACCTCATGGCGACGACTAGGCGACATTATTTCTAAAGTACCTTCTAAATATTTAAAGCGATAATGAGAATTATTTTGACAACTTTTTAATAGTGTCTGATATATATCCCAGCTAATCCCATTCATCAACAAAATTTGGTCAGAATCAACGTTTTGTAGTTCTGAGTGACTTGTCAATTCTTCCCATAAACTCAATTTTGCTAGTAAACCTAACATTGTCACTACTCCAAAATCCTGTAGATTTATCTTAGCAATCACCTGCGGTAAGGGACTTCCAGATAAAAAAATATCCAAACTGTAGGGTGCGTCAGTGCGATAGAACCTAACTATACTCAGAAATTATTCATACTGACGCACCCTACCCAACCATCAATTGCGGATAATTTATTTTTTGGTGTGTCCTAATTAATGATTTACATCTAATTCACGCTCATCACGCAGTTCCTGCGCTAGTTCTGCAAACTCTTCATCTCCTTCAAACATCCCAATAAAGTCTATCCAGGGATTATTTGCTACTTCTAGCGTCACAGTTAGAGGATTCATAAATACTGGTGTTAGGTTCTCTTTCCTTATCATAATAAGTAGAACAGGGTAAATAATTAAAGGTTTGTAGTAAGAACTTTAGTTCTGAAATAAGGACTAAAGTCCTTACTACGAACTCAATCTTATTCTTTTTACATTACTTAACATAGTTTGGTTTTTTTAACTCGTTCTACTTACTTCTATTAACCGGCATTTTTCCCCGCTATTTCATCATTCCCCTTATCCCCAATCTGCGTCACCGTCTCTGGTAAATCAGCATTTAAAATGCGTTCACTCAACCTTGCTAAAATCGCTTGTCGTAACTGCTGTTCATCGGGTAATTCTGCCAAAATTTTATCAACAATCTTCTCAACCTGAGACTCTCTCTCATGATCTACCCATACCATGCGATGGATTTCCTGACCATCGGGACGAGTCATGGTAATGCGTCGCCCTTCAAAACCTTCCCCCTTGGCGGCGACTTCCTTTTGCAAAGCTTCCAAATTCTTAAACCGTCGCACCAAATCCGCTAACTTCATCTCAAACGCAGTTACATCATCATCAGTCCAGGATTCCGCCGGTTTATCTGCGACAATCATCACCAAAGCTTCCAACCATTGAGCATCACTCTTGCTTTCATCCGATGCGGCGCGAATAAAGCGTTTTAGTAATGGTTCAATACATTTTCCCGCCAAATAATTCGCCCTGACTCGCAAATCTTCCCTGAGTTTTGTTTCTGGACTTCTCACCCCAAAGGCTTCATAAATCAGTTTTTGACAATCACTCAATAAATGATCATAAGCTGTATGAATCTCTCTCAGGGCATGAACTAACTTAGTCCGTAAAGTTCTCGCCGTCACGCCATCATCCCCAGTTTCCGTCCCAATTGGGGGTAAATTACAAGCTGCTGGTAAAGCCTTGAACAACAATTCATCTGGTTCGACAGTCGTTTGCAATGCTTTTAAAATAGCTCTGGGTTCTGCTTCCAGTCGTCGGGTTTGTTTGGTATATTTAGGTAATTTCTTAACAAATTGATAAAGCGGAGTCACCACAGTTAACAACGTGGCGTTACGCACTTTACCCAAATTTTTTAACTGGGGATTGCGTAAAATTGCTTCTAATTCTTTGAATACTTCCGCCCTTAATCCGACGACTGCAAAATACTTCACAGCAAACCGTTCAGGATATTTGACTAATAATTCAAAATGTTCTGTTCCCAACACGGGAATAAATGTCCCGTCTTGATACAGTCCCAAATCATCAGCGTGATATAAAAGCACAGCCGCTAAAATCACGGGAATAGCACCCTGTTTTACACCAAATGGAGGCGCAGCTAAATGTTGATAGAGTAAATTAAATGTTTGGCTGGTTTCTGTGGCTGCTAAACAAAAATCTTCAACTGCTTCCCACAGAGAGTTTAAACCGGAATTGTCTAACGGTGGGTAAAAGTCCCAGTTATCATCTTCTTGACGGTGAATCCCTGTTTCCTCTAACAGAGAATAATACATACTCACTTCCGGGCCATATCCTTCTAACCCTAATCTCTCTTCATACTGGTGTTCCAACATCGCCTGAATCAACTCCCGTCTAGCTTTCGCGCCTTGGGAGGTTAAATCGCGGCGGTTGATTAATTCATTCCACAGAATGGTACTGCGATGGTAAGTGCGATCGCAAATTTCAGACAGCTTACTATTAAAGTCAGTAATATTATTGAGTGTTTCGATTTGCCCTTGAATCCAGCATTGCTGATTCACCCCAATACTAAAGCACTGATTCAGAGTTTCATCTAAAAATTCTTCCGCTTCTTGTAAGCGATAATTTACCTCTTTTCTCGCTACCCCATCACTTTGCAACTCTTTGGCAGTTTTTTTGATATTACTTAACGCCACAAATTCTAGAGTACGTATTCGCAATATATCTAAGCTAGCCGCAGTCAAAATCACCAATGGTTTACCGTCGCTAGTTATGGAAGGAACAGCACCAGGAACTGTTTCATCTACCCAATAACCGACAAACCCATCTGCATCAACACTACTGCAACTCAACTGGCTTAAATCTTGAGAACTATCTAAATAATGGCGTTCAAAATAACGCAAAGTCCCCGTTTTATAACTATGACGCTGCGCGACTAAAGGCTTGAGAGGACGGTGCAGAGATAACAGTTTAACTAAAGAAGTTCTCTCTTGTTCTATATATGTACTTAATTCACTATCCACATTAAAATCAGAACCTTGCCAAATCCGCAATTCATCTAATTGACGACGATGAGTAATCAGATTCTGTTTTAGTAGTTTATCAATAATTTCCTGCCAATAATTAATCTCGGCGGCTGAGGGTAAATTACACATTGCTAAACAAACTAAATTTCTTGTCGCCCTCATTGAACCTGTAACTGTAATTAGGTTTAAAATCCCAATAGTTTTTAGTACCCTGAGACTATCTTCTTCTAGGCGTTTAGCATCATTAATTAAATCTTGTACCTCTACCCATCTTTGCAAATTAGGACGAGAAGCTAAACCCATTCCCGCAGATTCAATAAAATAATCATAAACTTGATATGATTTTAGACAGGGTAAATTATAATTTTGAACTGTTTCTGAGTCTAGGAAATTCCGAAACGATAAAGGTTCACTACTAGTTAAAAATGTGAATAAAGAACGATCATTCTGAGCATACTTTTGACAGAGGCTTGGTAACACCAAAGCGGATAAAGGATGTAGGGGATAAACTTTTTTGATAACTTGAGCAGTAACTTCTTCATCAACAATGATTGATTCTAAATACTTACTCCACTCTTCCGAATAAGTATTAGTAGCACTTTTAATATTATCTGCTGCTGACGAATCAATTACTTCACCAATTAGACTCATCATTTGTCCAGATGATTCAGTAAAAGCAATATCCTCAAATCTTCCCTGAATTTTTGCCCATTCGTTGCGTTGAACATTTGCTAATCGTTGACTATACTCCCCAAAGGCTTGGTGTAAAATGCCTAAAATATAAATAGGAGTTTTGCTATTTTTTGGTAATTCAGCTAATTGTTGTAAAAGATATAAATCTTCATCCCCTTGAGCATGAGCAGCATACTCTAAATTTTTCCCTAGTTCATCAATAACCAGGAAAATACCCGTTTGAGATTCCTTGGCTAATTCCAAAACTAAATTCGGAATTTCTCTACTATCAACCTTTCCCCCATCATTAATTTCTGCTTCTAAATCTACCAACTGACGCACAACATTGATTTTGTTCTTTTGGCTGGGAGTCCAAAAATTATCAACGCCAGTTAATAAAGCTCTAATAATAGTATGACTAATCGGTTCTCTTTGTCCCGTAGCTACAGCCCTAATTAATCCTTTGGGGTTAAGTGTCTCTTGAATTAATTGATAGATATCACTATCTTTTCCTAATTTATTTTCAGCTATTGATAAAGCCTTGATATGTATTTTACTTTGGGATTTAGCAGTAAGGGAAATTAAGTAATGAGCAAAAGCCGATTTCCCAGTTCCATAAACACTAGTTAAAGTCCAAGCTCTATTTCCTTCATCAGCATTAAAACTATTTAAAATACGCTTGAGAGAATCAATTGCTCTTTTAGTCAGCACATAACCCTCTAAAGCTTCCACACTATCTAAATCTCTTTCTAAATTTATAGAACGAGAATAGCGACGCTGGAGATTAAAATAATGGGATAGCTTTTTGTTAGTCATAACTTCACTCATTTTTATTAATATTTATTGATAATATTTTTCTAAAATTTCTTCAGCTAGTATTTCTGGATTCTCAGGTAAAGATAACTGAATTAACCCGGCAGTATCTTCAAGAATTATCGTATCAAATTCTTTAGCAACTGTTTCAATAGCTGCACATAAAATACTTTCCGTTAGTTTAAATATCATCCCTGGACTACCTTCATCATAAAGTAATTTACGGATAGTAATTGTATTGTTATTACTGTCTTTATTTGCCCAACTAGCATATTCTAAACAAGTAGCCACTATTATTGATGCAGGTAAATTCACTTTTGCACCAATTTTAAACTGATAACTTTTCCCAAAATGCCGAATTAAACCCAGTTCATTAAAAGGACAATCAATAGAATCTTCAATTGGGGCATTATCTCTTACAAAATCCTGTGCTGCATACATTCTTAAAATACAACTTATATCTTTGATAAAAGAAGATTCAGCAACAGATTTATTGAAATTATCTTTATAATCTTTAAGTCCTACGAGAATATCTTCTTTCATAAAATCTAAATCTCGAAAAACATTAAAAACATAATACCAAGCAGCCGCTTCACAAGTGGGTTTTAATAAATTCCAATGTAATAACCATAATGAAGCCGGATTTTCTAAATAAGAGTCCCATCCGTTGTTTCCTAAAAGTTTTTCTCCAAATGGTGTTGGTGAGCTATTCTTATCAATAATTTTGAAAGCGGTACACCAATAACGAATAGCGCGTACCATGTTTTTCCCCACACCTAAACGTACAGGTGCATCATCTTGTAAGAAAATCCCCGGATTTCTCTTGGTTGCATCAAATCCTTTTTTCAACCAGCCAAAACGCGGGTGAAAAGTTTCATGGTTGGCAAATACTGGACTGACTGGATTTTCTTGATGTTTTAAGTCACGAGTAGTTTGAATCACGATAGGATGGCGATATAGTAGCAATTATCTTGTTTATTATGACTCAAAATAGATACAATTTAGTTAATTAATTCAAACACTAATAAAATAGAAATCATAGCAATAAGCTGATTTTTCTATACATTTGTTTAAATTAAGTAAACAATAATAGATTTAGTTAGTAGAAAATAAAATATCAACATACTAGTTTATGCCGTGTGCGACCTTCTCTCAAACCTAACCCCCAACCCCTTCCCTACAAGGGAAGGGGAGCAAGAATCAAAGCCTCTCTCCTTGCAGGCTACGGTGTACACACATCTTTATGCTGAGTGCAAAATGTGGCTTGATCCCCCTAACCCCCTTAAAAAGGGGGGAACTAGAATCAAAGTCCCCCTTTTTAAGTGGGTTAGGGGGGATCAAAACGATGTGGAATAAGGTTATCAGACTTGTGTGTACACCGTAGCCTTGCAGGGGAGAGGTTTGGAGAGGGGTTTCAAAAATAAGTTGCACATCGCGTTAGTTTTAGTCAGGGAACACCAAAACATAAATTATCCGCAATTGGCGGTTGGGTAGGGTGCGTCAGTATGAATAATTTCTGAGTATAGTTAGGTGATATTGAACTGACGCACCCTACAGTTTAGATATTTTTTTATCTGGAAGTCCCTAACCCTGGAACTGTAGGGTGCGTTGAGTGTTGTTTTACTTACGGCTAAATTTTATCCTTGCTAACGCTCAATTCCCTAAGTTGCAGTAACACAAACTACTTAATATTTATTGTAGATTTTAGTTAACAAACACTTACCAATCTACCAAAACGAGCGCGGAGGGATTTGAACCCCCGACCCACAGAACCGGAATCTGTTGCTCTATCCACTGAGCTACGCGCCCTCGTTATTGACTGATTATATCACGATATCAAACATTTGGTGTTACAGATAATCGGCTGGGTTGACTGGTGTACCATTGCGGCGGACTTCAAAATGCAGGTGTGGCCCGGTAGATAAACCAGTAGAACCGACGGATGCGATCGCCTGACCTCTTTGCACTGTTTGTCCTTCTGTCACATATAATTCACTACTGTGTCCGTATAGTGTAGTTATACCTCTGCCGTGATCGATAATTACTGTTTTACCATAACCACCATACCAACCAGCAAAAATCACCATCCCGGAATCGGCGGCGCGAATGGTACTTCCGTAGCTAGCAGCAAAATCTAACCCAGCATGAAAGCGGCGATAACCGAGAATGGGATGTACACGCCAGCCAAAGGAACTGCTTGTACGTGCATTGCTAGGAAGGGCAAATAATCCAGTACCGCCAATAAAAACGTTTTTGCGGTTATTGGCTTTAGCTTGCGCCTCCTCTCTGGCTCTGGCTTCTGCTACCTTTTGTTGAATGAGGGTTTCTAAATTTTGGGAATCTCTTTCTAGTTGATTTTGTGCAGCTTCTAAAGCTAGGCGATCACTATTTAGCCTTTGAACTAATTCTGATTGAGACTGTGCTTGAGCTTGGTAATCAGCTTTTTGTGATAATAATTGCTCTCTAATTAAAGCAACTTCGTTCTTTTGTTCTTCTAATTGGGTTTTTTGTTGATTAATCAGTGTGGCTTGAGTTTCGAGCTTCGCCAAAATTTGTTGGTCAGCCTGATACACTAACTTTAATTGATAGCGACGGCTGATAAAGTCGCTGATATCACGGCTTTGTAATAATACTGCCCATCCTTGACTGATTGGCGATCGCTGGAGATACCTTAACCTAGCTATGGTTGCTAATTGGCGTTCTCCATATGCACGTTCCGCCACATACAAATCAGCTTCTAGTTGCTGGAGGCGTTGAGTAGCAGCTTGTAATCGCGCCTCACTCTCTTGAATTTGGCTGTTGGTAGTTTGCAGGTTATTGGCTATCCCAGTCAGGTGATTTTGCGCCGCCTGTTGTAAATTAGTCAGGCGATCGCGTTCCTGAATCACATTCTGGCGTTCTTGATCAATTTGTTGCTGTTGTTGTCGGAGGTTGTTAACTGTTGGAGGTGTTGCAGATACTGGTAGCCAAACCAAAATCCAGCAAATTATCAGCAAACACCAGCACAATTTCCAGTGTCGAATCAATGGCGTTTTCATGCCGTTATGTTCAGCCAAGGGATTGCAAGCATAGATAACATTGTTCCCAAAACTGAAGAACATCTAACAGCAAACTGTCTGTGATCTGGATAATTTACGGTTTAGGTGCAGAATTTGGATGTTTTCCTGCGTAATAAACAACGATTTTTAACTGTTCTTGATTAGGAACGTAAAACACTCTGTCCCCTTTTGTCACTTCATATTCCCATGCACCTTGATAAAGTTTGCCCTTTAAAGGGCAAACACGGCCAGGCTGTCTAGTGGTTGGTGCGGTACACAAATCCTCATAACATCGACGTGTGTTTTCTGGATGACGCTGCATTAAAGCTTCCCAGTCTCGATTGACTCGACGATTTTTAGCTACTACTAACCAAGTGCTTTCTATCTCAGATAATGCAGAAGCCGTCAATTCAACTTCTGGTGGCTCTACATTCTCCACCTTGGCATTTTCTGCTGGATTGTCTGACATACTTTTATTCACACAACATTCTCAGCAGATGGCTTGGTTAACTGTACTTCATCTGTCTCAGCACTAAACGCTGCTGCGAGTTCAGGACTAGCGATCGCGATCGCACTCTCGTACCATTCATGAATAATCGCGTCAATCATCTCCCATGCTGTAGTTGAGGAATCTATTAACCGAAAAGCCTCACTGAGTTCTTTGATAAAGTCTTGCAGCTCATCTTGTTCAAATACACTCAGCCATCCATAGGGATGCTCAAAACCGATTTCTTTACCCAATAATAGGGAAAAAGCCACGGTTAATCCTTCAAAAACAGCTTTGCTCTGTGTTGCTGTCTTAACTAGAGAATTTACTTCTTCCCGACGCAACAACGCAAAAGACTGATCATTACGAGTAATTGTTACTGGACGTTCTAAAGCTTTGTCTAGAACTCGTCCAGGTTGACGATTCAATTCAGTGGCTGTAATTAGCTCATCTGAGTAAATATTTCCCAAATTCCCCAGATTCATAGGTTATGCGTTATCAATTATCTTTACGTATAATTGTACGTACTATTGATTTGGGGTCAATAGGAATGAAAACTCTCAAGGCTAATAACTCTTATAAATTAGCTTTCCAACTAGCCAAATCAGCCAAGGAGCGATCGCGGTAACGTCCGTAACGTTCCTGTTTGTTTTTGATTTTCACCCCTAAATCGGGAAAAATCCCAAAATTGGGCGGCATCGGTTGGAAATGTTTAGGCGAAGCGGAACTGATAAAATCAAACAATGCCCCCATCATAGTTGTATTGGGAAGCATCATCGGTTCTTTACCCAAAGCTAACCGTGCAGCATTAATTCCCGCCAAACAACCCCCGGCTGCTGCTGCTGTATAACCTTCAGTCCCAATCAACTGTCCAGCCGCCAACAATGTCGGACGCTGTTTAAATTGCAAAGTCGGTAGCATTAACTGGGGTGCATTAATAAAGGTGTTGCGGTGCATGACTCCCAACCGCACAAATTCCGCCTTCTCCAAACCGGGAATCATTTGGAAGACTCGCTTCTGTTCACCCCAACGCAGATTTGTTTGGAAGCCTACCATATTCCACAACTGACCGACTTTATCTTCTTGTCGTAACTGCACCACTGCATAGGGACGTTCCCCGGTGCGACTATCAGACAACCCTACTGGTTTTAAAGGGCCGTAACGCATCGTGTCCTCTCCCCGTTGTGCTTGTTCTTCAATGGGGAGACAGGCTTCAAAAAATTTCGCGGTTTCCCTCTCAAAGTCCTTGAGTTCTGTTTGTTCAGCTTGACGCAGTGCTTCCCAAAACCGTAGATATTGCTCCTTGTTCATGGGACAGTTCAGATAGGCGGCTTCACCTTTGTCATAGCGTGATGCCATAAAGGCAATATCGCGGTTGATGGACTCTCCTACAATGATGGGACTAGCCGCATCAAAGAAACTCATATATTCCATTCCAGTGAAGCGGTGTAAGTCCTCTGTTAAGTCGGGACTGGTTAAGGGGCCGGTTGCTAAAACCACAATTCCTTCAGGGATGGCTGGGACTTCCCCGCGCCGGAACTCAATTAAAGGATGATTAGCTAACGTTTGGGTTAAATCTTGCCCAAATTGTCCTCTATCTACAGCCAGCGCACCCCCAGCCGGAACAGCGTGTTCATCGGCTTTGGATATAACAACAGAACCTAGTTGACGTAATTCTTCATGCAGCAAACCCGCCGCGCGATCGCTTGCCATTGCGCCAAAGGAATTACTACATACTAACTCTGCCAAATCTTCGGTATGATGGGCAGGGCTGAAGCGTTTAGGGCGCATCTCATGTAAAATTACAGGTACTCCAGCTTGGGCTATTTGCCATGCAGCCTCTGTCCCAGCTAGTCCACCTCCAATTACTTGTATTGGTTGTTTGTCTATAGTCATTTTTGTAATTCCTAGTTTGTTAAAGTTGACACTCCCCAGCCTAAAGGCGTGGGGATTCTACATTCACAGACTCGCCGTTAGACGACAGGCCCCGGCCAATCGCCCAAGAGGGCAAATCTCCTGTAGCGTAAGTTCCGGTATGCCCTACCGTACTGAGTCCTAGTCTCAAAATGTTGATTGCTGCGTTGATATCTCTGTCTTCCACATATCCGCAATGTGGACAAACATGAGTCCTTGTAGACAAAGATTTCTGCACTTTCTCACCACAGTTAGAACAATTTTGACTCGTGTTATGGGGAGGAACAGCAACTGTCACTTTCCCATATTTCTGACCAAAATATTCCAACCACAGGCGGAAAGTTGACCAACCAGCGTCACTAATTGATTTAGCTAGATGTCGATTACGTACCAACCCTTTGACATTCAAGTCTTCATAAGCTACCAAATCATTAGATTGGATAACGGAGTATGCCAATCTCTTGCAATACTCTTTTCGTTGCCTACTTACTCTTAAATGCTTACGAGCATATCTATTTCTAGCTTTGTGGTAATTGTTAGATTGCCTTGCGCGAGCTTTCTTTTTGTCTTTACTGAACTTTTTAGACTTTTTGCGATTAGCACGGTTTAACTGTTTTTCTGACTTGCGGTAGAATTGGGGGGATGGTTCTACATTGCCTTTATTATCAGCAATGAAATACTTCAATCCCAAGTCAATACCCACTAATTGATGTGAGGGTTGAGTTTCTATCCTTGCATCAGTATCAATTGCAAATTGGGCGTAATAGCCATCAGCACGACGTACCAAACGGACACGCTTAATCTGCTTGATGTCGTAGTAATTAAGGTCGTAAGTTCCCTTTAATTTCAGAGTTCCAATACCTTTCTTATCTGAGAAAGTTATAGACTTACGAGTCAGAGTTAGCTTCCATCCCGTTGATTTATATTCAACTGAACGGCAGTTTTTCTTAAATTTAGGAAACCCTTTTTTACCTTTAACTTTTTTCTTGCAGTTGTCGTAAAACCGAGAAATTGCACTCCAAGAACGTTCAGCAGCAGATTGTCTAGCCATTGAGTTGAGTTCATCAGCAAAAGGAAATTCCGCAGCTAATACAGCACAATATTTATTCAAAGCATACTTATCTACCTTTGAATCCTTGTTATCCATCCAGTAGCGTAAGCACTTATTTTGAATGAATTGGCTGGTACGAATTGCTTCGTTTATTGCCTGATACTGCTTTTCTTTACCCTTAACCTTAAACTCGTAAACAATCATGGCTTTTCCCTGGCAAAAATGCTACGCGTAGCAAGCTACCGCGAACCACAAAGTGGTACGACCAATTAACCACACTTTTATGCTACTACAAAAGGATAAAGCCGTCGTAGAACGACGGGGTTTTTAACCCAAATTTTCGATAATTTGCTGGGAAGGTATTTATATTTTGCACCATTCTTAATAACGGTAAGCTGGGCAATGCCAGCAAGGTAAAAATCGGTGTTTTATAGCATTGCCCACCCTACAACAATCTGGCTACAACGGAGAAGCTATGATGTAAAGTTACTAATAATACGCTGCATTGCTTCTTCTACATTTTCGCGACTGTTAAATGCAGAAATGCGGAAGTAGCCTTCACCCGCAGCACCAAAACCAGAACCAGGTGTACCAACAACATTGCAGGTATCCAGCAATTTATCAAAGAAATCCCAGCTAGAAAGACCATTGGGAGTTTTTACCCACACATAAGGCGCGTTTACTCCACCATATACATCTAGTCCGGCGGCGGTGAGTTTTTCGCGGATAATTTTGGCGTTTTCTAGATAAAAACTCACTAATGCTTTAATTTGTGCTTGTCCAGCTTCAGAGTAGACGGCTTCCGCACCTCGTTGCACAATGTAGGATACACCGTTAAATTTGGTAGACTGACGACGATTCCAAAGTTTCCATAGTTCAACATCAGAACCATCGGCGGCTTTACCTGTCAAGGTTTTGGGTACAACAGTCAAGGCGCAACGAGTTCCAGTAAAGCCGGCATTTTTGGAAAAAGAACGAAATTCAATGGCACAATCTCTCGCGCCGGGAATTTCATATATAGAATGAGGCAGGGCTGGATCTGTAATATATGCTTCGTAAGCTGCATCAAAGAAAATAATCGAGTTATTAGCTTTGGCATAGTCTACCCACGCCTGGAGGTGTTCTTTAGTGGCGGTTGCACCTGTGGGGTTATTGGGAAAACAGAGGTAAATTAAATCGACTTTTTGGGTAGGAATTTCTGCCGTAAAGTTGTTTTCTGCGGTGACAGGGAGGTAAACTAAACCCTCAAACTCCCCTTGTTCATTGGCAGTTCCAGTATGTCCCGCCATGACGTTTGTGTCTACATATACGGGGTAAACTGGGTCAGTAACAGCAATAATATTGTTATCACCAAAGATATCAAGGATATTACCTGAGTCGCACTTAGAACCGTCCGAGATAAAAATTTCTGAGGCATCAATTTCACAACCCCGTGCTTGGAAATCTTGAGCCGCAATCTTTTCCCTTAACCAAGCATACCCTTGTTCTGGGCCATAGCCTTTGAAAGTAGAGCGATCGCCCATTTCTTCCACAGCTTGAATCATTGCAGTTCGGCAAGCTTCTGGTAATGGTTCGGTGACATCCCCAATTCCCAAACGAATAATTTTAGCATCAGGATGAGCTTCGGCAAAGGCATTTACCCGCCGCGCAATTTCCGGGAACAAGTAACCAGCTTTGAGTTTTAGGTAGTTGTCGTTAATAGTTGCCATAGTCAAGTTGAAAAAAAAGACCTAGATAAAACAGCTTACCAGTGCTGAGTCATGAGTGAGGAGTGAGGAGTGCTGAGTAATGAGTAATGAGTAATGAGTAATGAGTTTTGAGTCATGAGTAATGAGTTTTGAGGAAAAATATTAGTCTCTATCACTGGTAACTCTGTTAAATACTAAAATTGAGTGAGCATATGATTATTCTTGTTAAGGCAGTGTTGTTATGAGCATCCCACTTGTAGACCAGCCCACAGAAGAAAAATTGGTAACTCTCAAGGATGTTTCTTGGGAACAGTTCAAAGGTATTGAGTCACATTTGTTGGGCAATCGCAGTGTCCGACTGTCATATTTGTCAGGAGTTTTAGAGATCATGTCCCCAATAGGAGATAAACATGAAAAAGTGAAAAGTACCGTTGGCTTGCTGCTAGAAGCTTATATGAGAGTATTGGGTATCAGGTTTTATAGACGTGGTGGCTTCACTCTGGAAGAACAAGGGTACGCTTCTGGTACACCAGATGAGTCTTATAGCATCGGTAAAGAAAGAGAAGTTCCTGACATTGTGATTGAAGTTATTGTTACCAGTGGCACTATTGACAGGAAAGAGTTATTTAAACCCAAAAAAGTACCTGAAGTTTGGTTTTGGAAATCTCATACTATAAAGATATTTCGTCTGACTGAGAGTGGTGAGTATCAGGAAGTAGACAGAAGTGGGTTTTTTCCAGATTTAGACCCTGCTTTGTTGCTACATTATATCGCTATGCCTGACCAATATGATGCTGTGGTTGAGTTTGAGCAAGCTGTTCGTAATTCGTAATTTACGATAAATTACGGTAAACAACATACATTCCGCCAATGTAGAGAAAGATGATCGTTAGTCCATCTAAGGTGATGTACATTCGGGAGCGACTGACGGCATGGTAAATTAAGCCTGCGATCGCCACTGAGGTCATAACCATTGCGACAATAGCTGTGAAAATATGTACCGGACTCATCGTTAACCACAAACTACCCGGCAAATAGGCGAAATCGTAAATACCCAAAATCGCCAAGTTAAACAAATTAGAACCAAAAACGTTAGAAACTGCCAAATCAACGGCATCCAATCGAATAGCTGCGATAGATGCAGCAATTTCCGGTAAAGATGTTGCTGTTGCTAACAAAATCGCACCGATGAAACTCTTCTCTAAGCCAGTCACCTCAGCAACTCGATCACCTAAAAATGCCAGCCATATACCTAAAACTACAATTGCAGTTGCAAATAAAGTGAACTGTCGATAGGCTTGCTGGGTGGTGATGTGTTCGTATTGAAACATCTCCTCTTCTTCCTCTAGCACTTCCATACGTCGTCTAGATTCAAATTGAGAAATGGCTCTAGCACTAACGAAATAAAGCAAAATGAGTAAAACGCTCGGAATACCAACCCATCCTAAAGTTAGATTAATTTCGGTTTTTGCTAAAAACATTCCAGCAGCAGCTATACCCAGCATCACACAGCCGAGACTCGCTGCTAATCCGTGACTGATTTGTGCTTGTTTGAGTAAAGGATCGGGGCCTGTAAAGATATCCAGTAGTGCTAAAATCAGCAAATTAAACAAACAACTCCCCAAAATACCACCTACAGCCAAATCGGGGGAATTAAAAATGACAATGGCACTTATCCCTGTGGCTAATTCGGGTAAGGATGTCACGCCTGCTAGCAGGATTGTCCCAACCCAAGTCCGGCCTAGTCCGCTTTTCTCTGCAAAAATATCGGCACTTTGTGACAGTTTTGCACCTGTTAGAATCACTAAAATAAAGCACACAAGGACTTGAAGGAAAAGTAGCATGATTATGTGGAGTGACTTTTCTTATTTGTAACGACTAATGTATTGACCGTGAATATTCACTAAGTAAGGTACTATGTAAGTTAAACTTGCAGCAATCCAGCGATCGCCAGTCATTTGACCTTTGATTAGTGCTGCACCATGATTAATCGTAAATAAAATAGAACCAACCACCAGCGCAACTTTTACCGCCGTCGGCATCATCTTTTTATTGCCAAGACACAAACAATATTCTCTAATAGCTTTCATCTGTCACCTGTAAAAATTTTCGTCAAAAAATCCCTTTTTAATCTTTTATCTCTGTGTCACCTGTGTCTCCGTGGTTATATAAATGATTTATAAGCCACAGAAGCACACAGAGAAAAGCAGATATTTTATGATTTACCTTGGAAGGGTAACTACTCATGGGTCAAAATATTAACAATACTAAAATTTCTATCATTATTCCCACGCTCAATGAAGCAGCGAATATTAAACAAGCTATTTTCACTACTCAATCTAGTAAAAATATAGAAATAATAGTTGTAGATGCAGGCTCTGAAGATGAGACTGTAGCTATAGCTGATGCTATGGGTGTCAAAGTGATTTTATCTACTCCTGGCCGTGCCGTGCAAATGAATCTAGGCGCGACTGTGGCTAGTGGGGAAATTTTGCTGTTTCTCCATGCAGATACGCGTTTACCAATGGGTTTTGACGAGATGATTCGGACAGCACTGCAACAGCCTGGGGTGGTTGCTGGTGCATTTACTTTGCAGATAGATGCACCCATTTTTGCTTTAAGATTGGTGGAATGGGGGGTGAAATGGCGATCGCATTTTTGGCAAATGCCCTACGGTGATCAGGCAATTTTTATGACTAAATCTGTATTTCAAGAAATTGGCTGCTTTCCTGAAATGCCTATTATGGAAGATTTTGAACTCATCCGGCGTTTGCAACGTATCGGTAAAATATTTATTTTATCTGTGCCAGTTATTACTTCATCCCGGAGATGGTTGCAAAAGGGTTTATTGAAAACTACTCTAATTAATCAAATTGTGGTGATTGGCTATTTATTAGGTGTAGCACCAGAGCGACTGCGTAAGTTGTATCGTCGGGGTTTTAAGTAATTTGTGATGTTTTGTGAATTGAGGGCGGAAGTTTAAACGCAAAGTATCGCAGAGGTATACGCAGAGGTGTGCGGAGAATTTGCTTCAGGATTTATCCTTTTTTAAGCTGTTTCTCATCTAAGTGGCATATTCTATGGGGAGGTAGGGATGAGAACTGTCAAAAATTCAGGAATGTTGAGATTTTCGGCTGTTTTTACAAAAATCATCCGTAAGTGGTTGACAGGAACGTTAAAAACTCAGGTGATCCCATGATTCCCAAGTATCAAATGCGATTCAATGGCAAACTTAAACTCCTGCTGTTAAGTTGTTTGGTAGTTATATTAATAATCGCTGCAAGACAATTTAATTTCCCAATAATTTTAGACACATTAGTCACTTGGGTGAATAGTCTGGGAGTTTGGGGGGCAATCGCCTATATAATTATTTACAATTTAGCCACTTTATTATTTATCCCCGGTTCGCTGCTAACGTTGAAAGCTGGTTGTTTATTTGGCGTTGTTTGGGGTTCGATTTATGTGTTAATTGCCGCAATTCTGGGCGCAACTCTGGCTTTTCTCATCGGACGCTATTTATCACGAGATTGGGTTTGCAAACAACTAGCAAAATATCCTAAATTCAAAGCTATTGATCAAGCTGTAGCGCAAGAAGGTTGGAAAATTGTCCTGTTAACGCGTCTGTCTCCTGTGTTTCCTTTCAATTTATTGAATTATGCTTTTGGAGTGACGCAAATCTCTCTGAAAGATTATATTTTAGGCTCTTTTGGGATTTTACCAGGAACTATGATGTATGTTTACATTGGTTCTTTAGCTGGTGATTTGGCAATGCTGGATACGACTCATCAACCAGTCACGCCAGAAACGCAAATGCTGAAGTTATTAATGCAAATTCTTGGTTTAATTGCAACTATTGGTGTCACTATCTATGTTACAAAAATTGCTCAAAAGGCTTTAAATAAAAGTATGGTTGTCGATGCAGGAGACGGGAGTTAAGAGGTAAAAGTTATGAAAAATATATTGAATCACAAGAGTGTTAAGTTATTCAGTTTAACATTGCTGACGGTAGCGATCGCTTTCTTCGTCAACACAGATTTGGCGGCGGCGCAAACCATAGATAATCCTAGTTCTTGGCATCCCCAAACCATTTTACGCAATGCTTTGCAGTGGATTGATAGTTTGGGAACAGTAGGAGCGATCGCTTTTATTGCACTATATATTATTGCTACTGTGGCTTTTCTACCTGGCTCAATCCTCACCTTGGGTGCTGGTGTAGTGTTTGGTGTCGTTTGGGGTTCAATATACGTTTTCATTGGTGCAACCCTAGGGGCGACAGCTGCTTTTTTAGTGGGACGTTATTTAGCAAGGGGTTGGGTTGCCCAAAAAATCGCTGATAATCAAAAGTTTGCCGCCATTGACCGGGCTGTGGGTAAAGAAGGCTTAAAAATTGTGCTTTTAACCAGACTTTCCCCTATATTTCCGTTTAATCTATTAAATTACGCCTTTGGAATTACAGGAGTTTCACTCCCAGATTACTTTATTGGCTCTGTTGGTATGATCCCCGGAACTATTATGTATGTTTACATTGGTTCTCTAGCTGGAAACCTCGCTATGATTGGGACTGAAGGTCAACCCACAAACCCCACAGCACAATGGGCAATTCGGATTGTGGGTTTTATCGCCACGGTGGCTGTCACCATCTATGTCACCCGCATTGCTCAAAAAGCTTTAAATGAGGAAGTTTTGTAAAGATTGGGGAATGGGGAAAAGAAAGCAGGGGGAGCAGGGGAAGCAGGGGGAGCAGGAGGAGAAAAATACAATGTCCACTCACTACTCACTACTCACTACTCACTACTCACTACTCAGCACGGGCTAACGCCCCGCTCCGCTAACAGCACTCAGCACTCACTACTCTTAGTTAAATTTAAAATTTCTAAAGGAGATACCATCAATGTCCAATTCCGAGTTAGAGAGAGTTATTGTTCGCCCAGTGGATGAGTATAACCAGAAGTTGGTTTCTTATGTGCATCCGCCTAATTGGGTGAATCCTCAACCTGCTGATTGTTATGACTTGGTGGTCATTGGTGCTGGAACTGCGGGGTTAGTGGTGGCGGCTGGTGCGGCTGGGTTGGGTTTGGGTTTGAAAGTCGCATTGATTGAAAAGCATCTCATGGGAGGAGACTGCTTAAATGTGGGTTGCGTACCTTCTAAAACTGTGATTCGGTCGGCGCGGGTGGTAGGGGAAATTTGGAATGCGAAAAGTTTGGGGATTAATATTCCCAAACAACAAATTGAAATTGATTTTTCTACTGTGATGCAAAGAATGCGGCGCGTCAGGGCGGGAATTAGTCACCATGACTCGGTGGAACGTTTTTCATCCCTGGGAGTGGATGTTTTCTTAGGTAGTGGTCGCTTCACTAGCAAAGATACGGTGGAAGTTGGCGGTAAAATCCTCAAGTTTAAAAAAGCTGTGATTGCAACTGGTGCAAGGGCGGCAAAACCAGCGATTCGGGGTATTGAAGCGGCGGGTTATTTGACTAATGAAACGGTATTTTCTCTCATCCAAAAGCCGGAACGATTAGCCGTAATTGGTGGTGGCCCTATTGGTTGCGAATTGGCTCAAGCATTCCGGCGTTTGGGTTGTGAGGTGGTGCTGTTCCATAGCGGTTCTCATGTTCTCAATAAAGAAGATGGGGATGCGGCGCAAATTGTACAGCAGGCTTTAATCCGCGATGGAATCCGCTTAGTCTTGAATTGCAAGTTAGAAGAGGTGGTAAGTGTCACCGATGGGAAGCGGCTGTATTTTTCTGTGAATGATTATCGAGATTCGGTGACTGTAGACGAAATTTTAGTAGGTGCGGGACGTGCGCCGAATGTGGAAGGACTGAACTTGGAAACTGTCGGGGTAGAATACGACAAACGCCAAGGTGTGAAGGTAAATGATTACCTGCAAACGACAAACCCGAAGATTTATGCGGCTGGAGATATCTGCATGAATTGGAAGTTCACCCATGCGGCAGATGCAGCAGCACGAATTGTCATTAAGAATACGCTGTTTTCTCCCTTTGGTTTAGGACGTTCTCAACTGAGTAGTTTAGTTATGCCTTGGGTGACATACACTGACCCAGAAATTGCCCATGTAGGGATGTATGAACATCAAGCTAAGGAGAAGGGGATTGATGTAGAGACAATTAAGATTCCTTTTAGTAGTGTAGATCGCGCGATCGCAGATGCTCAAGAAGAAGGATTCTTGAAAATCCACCACAAAAAAGGTTCTGATGAAATCCTCGGTGCAACAATTGTCGCTAGTCATGCAGGCGAGATGATTTCGGAAGTGACAACAGCAATTGTCAATAAAATTGGTTTAAGTAAGTTGAGTAATGTGATTCATCCTTATCCCACCCAAGCTGAAGCAATTAAAAAAGCCGCAGACGCTTATCGTCGTACACTTCTGACACCAAAAACAAAAAAACTTTTGGGATTTTTAACGAAGTTTTCGTAACACCAAGTATAAACGCGATATATCGCGTCTCTACTACCACTCCCTTTTTCAAGCTAGTCAGCAGTATTCACACTAGTTTGTTTAGTTTTGAGTTGAGTTTGCAATTCTTGCATTGTTTGCAGATGTGTTTGCTCTAATTTATAACTAAGCCAAAAAAAGCTACCACCAAAGGAGGTAATTGCAATCATACAAACAGCAACTAACAATCTGACTTGAGAGCGAAGATATCTAATTTCTCTGGTCTGGTCTGCCGATTTTATGGGGTAATCTGTGGGAATTTGGGCATTTTCTACAACTATTTCGGCTTTTTTTGGTGTTGCCTTTTGAAATTTAACCTGTTCATAAAGCCAATCGGTAATCAATTGTGGGCAGTTTTTCTTAACCCATCGCCAAGCAATCATTCTGAATACAGGCTTAGAAGACCTAGCAATCATCTTCAGTGTGCCATTCACTGTCCGTGAGCGAAACTTTTGGTTAATTAGGTTAGCAGACCCCACATCATATAGACAATCTAATATCAACTTAACAGTTGTTTCTTCTCTACAGGACAAGTTTTCTAGCAAAAGCAGTACATCATGAATCCGCTCCGCTTCCATGATTTGCTCAGCTGATTTTGGAGATAAAGTGGCAAGTTTGTTAGTGGCAGTATCCATGACATCTACGATTTAACGATTGTTGTGTGTAAGTTTTGTTTTTTGGTAATGGTTGCTAAAATCAGTTAAGTCAAGCTTTTAATGACAGTATCCATGACATCTACGATTTAACGATTGTTGTGTGTAAGTTTTGTTTTTTGGTAATGGTTGCTAAAATCATTTAAGTCAAGCTTTTAATTTGTATCTATTTACACTTAATAAATTAAACTTTCAACTGTAACGACTGACTTAGTTGCTATTGGGGATACAAAAGTCTGACATAATATCCAGTCAAATGATTGCTAATTTGCCATTACTTCATTTGGCGCAACTGTTTGCTAAATTGCGGAAACTTATCAAATTCATTACATAACAGGGAACTAGCTCAGTGCTTGACAGTTGCTTTCACTCTGTTAGTTGCTTGTGCCAGTAGCTGTAAGCAATTAATGTGACTTGTGATAAGTTTGATGTCCTTACCCAATGAATAATATCATACACCATGAAGTGCAAGTATGCTTACTTACCACATGACAGTTTCTTTTGCGACATAATACACTGGCAATGCCATTATTGTCAGTATGACTCATAAATTGCCTCAGTAGCCATGATGAACTGCTGACACCAATAAATAAAGATACATCTTTACGAATTAAATATGCGTTATGCAAAGACTTTGTAAAGACGCGATATATCGCGTCTCCAGATTAAATTAAAGATGACTATAAATGACTTATTATCCTAATTTGATATAAAAATTATTGTTGAGTTATTACCAATTTATTTATGATATATCTACAAAAAATATTTTCATGAAAAATGATGAAATACTATATTAGAAAATACTGTTATAAATTGATTATTTTGGCATTTATAGTATTTATACTTATTCATGCCATACCTATTAGTTATTCTCAAGATAAAGCTCCAAAAGTTGATCAAAATTTAGAAGCCATTGAAAAAATAGATGGTACACCAGTAGTATTAGGAGATAATACATTATTTATAATTAAACAAAGTGTTGGTTCTTTTTCATCCCAGGAACGAGCTAAAGCTGTTATTAATAGAATTGAAACTATAGCTAACGACTTTTCAATGAGTCCTGATAATCTCCAGGTTTCTGACCAACAAGATACCTCAAATATCGTATTGGGAGAAAAGCTAATATATACAATTACAGATAATGATGCGAAGCCCACGGGTCAAACAAGACAAGAACTAGCTAGAGTATATCTGAATAAAATAGCTAGTTCTATTAAAATTTATAGGAACGAAAGGAGTTTAAATAATTTAATAAAAGGTGCTGTTTATAGTTTAATTGCTACCTTAATTTTAGTTATTACTTTTAAAGTATTTAATCAAATTTTTCCGAGAATTATTAATCGAATACAAACTTGGCAGGGAATTAGAATTCCTGCATTACGAATTCAGAATCTAGAACTATTACCAGCTTCGAGAGTTAGTAGTATCGTAGTTAGATTAGCAAAAACGCTCCGCTTAATTATCGTATTGGGAGTAGCCTATATCTATTTTTCTGTAGTGTTGAGTTTCTTTCCTTGGACAAAACAGCTTAGTTCTAGACTTTTTTATTACTTACTAGATGCAATATATAAAAGTTGGATAGCATTTTTAGGTTATTTACCTAACATTTTCTATTTAGCAGTAATTTGTATTTCTACCTATTATGTCATTAAATTTATTAGATATTTATTTACAGAATTAGGTAACGGAACAATATCTTTTCCGGGATTTTATCAAGATTGGGCAGAACCAACTTATAAACTAGTATTTTTTCTAATTATAGCTTTAGCATTAGTTCTGGCATTTCCATATTTGCCGGGGTTTGGTTCACCGGCTTTTCAAGGAATATCAGTATTTTTAGGTATTCTCTTCTCTCTTGGCTCAAGTTCAGTAATTGCCAATATTGTAGCTGGAATTATTTTAATTTACACTCGTGCTTTTCAAACTGGCGATCGCATTAAAATTGGCGATGCAGTTGGTGATATTATTGAGAAAAATCTTTTTGTCACAAGAATCCGCACGATCAAAAATGTTGTGATTACTATACCTAATGGCACTGTATTGACTAGTCAAATCATTAACTATAGTGCCTTGGCTCAAGACTCTAATTATTACTTAGTTCTGCACACTACAGTTACCCTAGGTTATGATGTTCCTTGGCGTAAAGTTCATCAAGTATTAATTGATGCAGCACTAGTTACTAAGAATGTTTTAGCCGAGCCGCAACCATTTGTCTTACAAACTAGTTTGGATGATTTCTATGTTAGTTATGAACTAAATATCTATACTAATAAGCCAATGATCATGGCTAGAATTTATTCACAACTCCATCAAAATATTCAAGATAAATGCAATGAAGCTGATATAGAAATACTGTCTCCTCATTACTCGGCATTGAGAGATGGTAATCAGATCACTATACCAGAAAACTATCTACCCAAAGACTACAAAGCCCCAGGATTTCGGCTGTCTACTTTAGATAGTATCATTAAGCCTTCTAACGGCAAAGATATCTCAGAAACTCATGAAGAGGGGTAAAAAATAATGATGGGAATTCTGACAGTTTTAGCATTATTAATAGCTATATTCGCTGTGATTTTTGCCTTACAAAACTCAAGTCCTATCCTAGTACAGTTTTTAGGCTGGCAGACTGAGGAATCAATGGCACTAGTGCTATTGTTGACTTTTACCTTTGGTGTGTTGTTTGGGTTGTTAGTTTCACTTCCTACTTTAATCAAAGGTATGAGACAATTAGCAAATTTAAAACGCAAGATTAGTGAAAAAAACTATGAAATAGAACAACTCGATCACAACCTCACAGCAGTCACAAATCAAGTTCAATCCCTACAAGAATCACAAATACATTCTCAATCTGAACCTATAAATGATCAACAAGACTACTCCTCAAACATCTCTGAATATTAGTATAGAAGGATTTTATTATGACAGAAGGTTGGCAAACTCTCCAAAACTTACTCTCAAAACCAGCAGTAATAAAATTTATCGAAGTCGGTATTGGCATAGTGATTATTGCCCTGATTTTCCGAATTTTAGGCAAAATATTACCACGTCAAGTCCAGGATACTGATTTACGCTATCGCATTCGTAAAGGAATTAGTTTAGCTGGGTATGTCATCATTGGCTTGGTGATCATATCTGCGTTCAGTAATAGTATAGGAAGATTGACTGTTATTTTTGGGGTTGTAGGTGCTGGTGTCGCTTTTGCGATGCAAGAGGTGATTGCTAGTTTTGCCGGGTGGGTTGCTATTTCCTTTGGTCAGTTTTATAAGCCTGGAGATCGGGTCAAGCTGGGGGGTATTATTGGCGATGTGATTGATATTAGTATTTTACGTACTACATTAATGGAATGTGGTGACTGGGTAAAGGCTGATCTCTACAATGGACGGATTGTGCGAATTGCGAATAGTTTTGTGTTCAAAGAACCTGTATTTAACTATTCTGCGGATTTTCCTTTTGTTTGGGATGAAATTACTATACCTGTAAAATATGGGAGCGATCGCTATTTAGCCAGAGAAATTTTGCAACGAGTCGCTGAGGATGTGGTAGGTACTTACGTATCACAAGCCAAGGGAAGATGGCAAAATATGGTACACAAGTACTTAATAGAAGATGCCAGAATCGAGCCAACCGTCACAGTTGCAGCCACAGATAATTGGGCAGAATTTACTCTGCGTTATGTTGTTGATTATAAATCTCGTCGTGGGAAAAAAGACCAACTTTTTACTCAAATTTTAGACGAGTTTGATAATTCTCTGGGACGTGTTACGGTTGCATCTACAACCATCCAATTAGTAGAAGTGCCTAGCTTTGATATCAATATCAAAAATGGCAAATGAAAAGCTCTCAATTTAAATAATTGGGAGCTTCATGTTTCGCTAGTGTTCGCTCTTAAATCCAGAAAGGAACTTAGGATCTAATTTTCTTCGCAGGCAGAACTTAACAGTTAAAAGTGAAACGGTATTAGTTATGCTCTAGCCATAGACATTCTCCGGCAAGTCTCGGCACAACGGCGACACATATCAGCACAAGCCTTCATTTGTGAATCATTCTCGAAGCGATCGCAATTACGAGCGCATCGTTCACACACGTCAGCACAAACTCCACAGGTACGCACATCCAAGTCAGAACCACGCAACATAAAGTTAGCACTGGTTTGGCAAATTTCAGCACAATCAAGCATTAATCGTATATGCTCTGGTTCTGTGTGCATACCACCTTTTGTTAAGCAATATGCGGTCACAGTATTTAAACAAATATTAGAGCAGTCTAAACAGTCTTGAATACATTCTTGGTTTTGTTGGTTAACTTTTTGCAAACTTAACTGTTGTATTGCCATTTTCAAAACCTCTTTTATTTCTGAATTTTTTCGATGAAGTGATATGACTTCATAGGCTTTAATTTAGAAGCCAGGTCAAACTTTAGCGTCTGACTATTGACGTATTAATAAATCTTGCTTGAAGAGGATAAGCAAATATTCCACTTGGATCTGAGTATGGAATATGAGCCAGTTTCTTGCACCCCATACCTAAATCACGAAAAATCACAACAAGTTTAGGTTTATACTTTGCCACTATCCCTTAGACTAGGGGCAGCAACTTTGTTATTACTGGTCGAGGAAAGTGGAAAGTGACAGAGACGAACAATTTAAACTCTGCCCTTCAGGATATGTCACGTAGGGAACTACGAGATTTAGTTAGGACTCAGCTGCGAATGCTATTGGAAGCAGGAGATTTGCAGGGAGCTAAAGCTATTCTCGTACCTGTGCAGCCTGCGGATATTGCTGAGGCCATTGAAGGTCTACCAGAAGCAATGCACGCTCTGGCGTTTCGGTTACTTTCAAAAAGTGAGGCGATTGAAGTTTATGAATATCTCGATTACAGCGTTCAAGAACGGCTGATTGAGGAACTGAAAAGCCAAGAAGTCCGTGATATTGTTGACCAAATGTCTTCAGATGACCGAGCTAGGTTATTTGATGAATTACCGGCTAAAGTCGTTAATCGTCTTTTAGAACAACTGAGTCCAGGAGAACGCCAAGCTACAGCTTTACTTTTAGGTTATGAAGCTGATACGGCTGGGCGGATCATGACTTTAGAGTTAATAGCTCTAAAAGAAAATTTTACGGTAACTCAAGCCTTAGAACGGATTCGCAGCCTAGCTAATGCTAGTGAGATGATTTACTATCTTTACGTTACTAATGCAGCGAGACGATTAACGGGGATAGTTTCACTGCGAGAGTTGGTCACATCTCAGCCTGAACAAACCATTGGCGAAATCATGACCCGTGATGTGATTTTTGTTCACACTGATACAGACCAAGAAGAAGTCGCCAGATTAATTCAAAGATACGACTTTTTGGCTGTGCCTGTAGTAGACCGAGAAGAACGTCTGGTGGGTATTGTCACCGTCGATGATGTCATTGATATTTTGCAACAAGAAACTACTGAAGATATTTATGCTGTAGGCGGTGGCGTGCAGTCTAATGGCGATAATTATTTTCAGATGGATTTATTTAAAGTAGCCCGTAAACGAGTTTTATGGTTATTTATCTTGCTGATTACCAATACTGTCACGGGTACGATTATTAAATCCCAAGAAGATATTTTGACCAAGTTTGTTACTTTAACTGCCTTTATTCCCTTACTTACTGGTACTGGCGGTAACGTTGGCGCACAATCTTCCACTGTGGTGATTCGGGGTATGAATACTGACGAAATCAGATCCCTGGGGACTTTACAGGTAATTGGGCGTGAGGCGATCGCTGGTGCATTGCTGGGTGGTATGTTAGGTAGTATCGCTACAGTGTGGGCTTTCTTGCTACAAGGAAGATTAGAAGTGGCGATCGCAGTCGGTACTAGTCTAGTAGCTATTTCGATTTTAGCTTCTGTCTCTGGTTCAGCACTACCGTTTTTATTTCGCTTTCTGCGTTTAGATCCAGCCTTGATGTCTGCACCATTTATTACTACAGCAGTTGATGTCTTAGGTGTCTTGATTTACTTCAACTTGGCAAGATTCATCTTAAACTGATTAATGACTGCTAAGTCCTGAGTAGGAATTACTAGTACAGCAGGGTGTAAATACAGCAACTATTCTCAATAACTTAAAAGCCTATTTTATCAGCTTTTACTTTTGCGTAGCGGTACTAGCCTCCAATTTCTACAGTTCTGAAGATGTATCTGGAGCAATGATTTCACCAGTACCCATTTCTAGTATTATGTCCTGGTCAGTCACTAATTCACTCAGTTCCTTAACTTGTAAATTCATCTGCTCACAAGCTTGTCTGAGTTTTCGTGCAAAGGTATTAATGTCATCGCCATAACCACATTGATAAGCAGCAGTTTCAATTCCTAGTTTGGCATTTGCCCTAGCACAATCTACTAGGTCAGTTCCATGCAGTTGTTTTGCAGATACCATAGGCTTTTTTTGTTAATTCTAAATCTTTTTCCCCCGTTAGACTAACAACATTTGTTCATGAAATCATCCCTCTATTGGCAGACAAAGCAATTCAAAATTTACTGAAGACTTAATAAATCACGTCTTCAGTAAATTTTGATCACTCATTTAGCTATTTCTAGCCATTGACTATTTCCCTACCATTGAGATGTAATACTTGACCAGATATATAAGAAGTTTTGAATTATAAAATAATTAAACCCTGGATAATATCAACCCAAGGTTTAATTATTTGTCCTTTGACTTGCTAAAAGCAAGTATAGGACTTTTACCCCGGATATTTAGCCAAACGTACAAATTGCTATTCAATGTACGTAACGGAATTACTCCTCACACCGAACACACACTACTATGAAACTGACCACGAAAACAAGTACACAACTCTCTTACTTACAATGAAGGATTTAGTCCATTCATCTGCTTTAAAATTAACTATTAAATTCTGGCACTTTATCGCCCTGGAGGTGGAAACAAAAATAGAATATTATCCACCTCTAGATTGAGAAAAATTATTCAATGACAACTAAGACTCTGGGACTCGAACCAAATTTATATGATTATTTACTATCTGTTTCATTGCGAGAGGCAGAAATATTAACTCAATTGCGGCAAGAAACAGCCCAAAATCCAATGGGTAGGATGCAAATTGCACCAGAACAAGGACAATTTATGGCGTTGCTGGTGCAGTTATTAGGCGCAAAGAAAACCTTAGAGGTGGGAGTCTTTACAGGCTATAGTTCTCTAGTGGTAGCACTAGCTTTACCCCCCGAAGGACAGATAGTAGCGTGTGATAATAGTGAAGAGTTTACAGCGATCGCACGGTGTTATTGGCAACAAGCTGGAGTAGCCCATAAAATTAACCTACACATCGCCCCAGCTTTAGAGACTTTAGACCAATTACTAGCCACAGGTGAAGCAGAAACCTTTGACTTTGCCTTCATTGATGCCGACAAGAGAAATTATGATAACTATTATGAGCGATCGCTGCAACTAGTTCGTCCAGGAGGACTGATAGCCATTGATAATGTTCTCTGGTCAGGACGAGTCGCAGACCCCCAAATCCAAGATAATCGCACCAAAAAAATCCGCGCCTTCAATGAAAAACTACTACAAGACCAAAGAGTAAGTTTAAGTCTCGTCCCCATCGGCGACGGCTTAACTTTAGCCTTGAAGAAGGTGACAGGTGATAGGTGACAGGTGACAGGTGACAGGGGAAAAGAAAGCAGGGGAAGCAGGGGAAGCAGGGGAAGCAGGGGGAGAAAAATACAATGTCCACTCACTACTCACTACTCACTACTCAGCACTCAGCACTCAGCACTCTTCACTCTTCACTCAGCACTCATTACTTTTTTGGCCAACGCCAATTGAATCTATTCCACTCGTAAATGCCTTGAATTTCGTACTCAGTCCCGTTATAGAAGCGAACAACGCAGTTAGTAGAGGAATCTTCACTACTATTAAGTTCATCAATCTGAATCACAATGGAAAGAAACCATTCTCTTTTGCAGGGGCCATCATTCTGCACCCACTCCCATAGGGCGTTGGAAACTTCAATGCGATCGCCTATTCTTAGTTTGAGTGCATCCTCAAAATAGGCATATTTGTCGAAGTGATAAGACTCTACACGATTTAACCACTGTAAACCATAGCGATCGCGAATAAACTGCACTTTACCTGAGTCGTTGTTATGCAGCCAGTCGTTCAGTAACTGCACCTTCCAAGTGCGGTTTTGTTGTTCCTCTATCTTCACGAACTCTAAAAATATCTCTAGTTCCTCTGGGGTGAGTTCATCTAAAGGATTGGGAGTATCTAACTTCCCTCGCTTAGATTGCTTGTGAATTTCCTCGACCAATTGCAATAAAATCTCTTTTTGCCTGTCAGTGAGAGGACAGCTGGCTGCATCACAACGATTAAAAGCTGCTTGCAACGCTGTTGTTATCTCATCTGGTGTCATAATTTAATAGTAATCGAGGGTCTGATTTAATAATTATTACAAAAGTTAAATAGAAGTTTCTAGTCATGGGGTATTAGACATTGGGCATCATCAGTCCCCAATGTCTAATACCCAGTCCCCAGTCCCCAGTCCCCAGTCCCCAATCCCCAACTTTCCTTGCTACCTTATACATTTATGGAAAAGAAAATCAGAATAACATTTAAGTTAAACTACTCAAGATTTATGACAGGCATCTTGCTTTCCTGTCTCATGGCATTAATCTCGTGGGTATGGACTCCTGTGGCTGTAGCGTTGACACAGATTAAACTCTCTGACTTATCTTACAAGGATTGTCCGCCTGAATTGGCTCAAGGGGCTGTTAGCAGTAGTGGTAGTGCGGCTGCTAATTGCTTTATTGTTACTGGAAAAGCCCAGAATGGCACTTATAAAACCGTCTACGATGCAGATATCTATGGGCGCATATATGATGCCAACAATGACTCCATATTACAAAATCGTAATCGTCTTGGTTCTATTGCGGAAGTCCCACCCGGCACTAGTGATTTTGAATTAAGAATTTCTGTACCTGCAAATCAGCCTTTACCTTTGCAGCTGAAGCAGTTTAAAGCTTCGGGTTTTAGCGCACAAATCCGGAAGTAGAAGTTATTTTTGAATTTTGAACTTAGTGGGGGGGATCAAATCCACCCCACTAAATTCAAAGGTTTGCAGAGTTAAAATGCTCCGAACAAACGTAGAAGATAAGGATTGCTTAGAAGGTTAGTGACTAAATTCAACGCCACGAAAGCGAGAATGGGAGAAAAATCCATACCACCCAAAGGGGGAATAATTGAACGGAATAAGTTGAGATAGGGGTCTGTGACTTGGCTTAAGGCTGCAAATGGTTGGTTATACCAGTTGATTTGGGGAAACCAAGTCAACAAAACCCGAATAATTAGCAAGTAGCTGTAAACGGTTAAGAAAGTAACTAACGTAGTAATCAGTAAATACATGGATGGTTTAGTTTCCTACTAAGTGTTAAACGCGGTCTTACTATAGATTTTAATTTAGTCGATGTCATTGACGTATGCCGAGAGTTACCGCATTAACCGCCATGAGCAGGGATATGACAAGTGTAGGTTTTGAATCAAGCCATAGACCTCTTGCATAAATGCTTAAGCTGTCATGTTGAGCAAAGCGAAACATCTCAAAGATTCTACATTTCATTCAGAATGACACATCTCATTTTCAAGCTAGGTCTAATGAGTGATGTTTGTAAAACTAACGGAATCATCATAGTTTTATCAATTTCTATGCCCTTACACCTTTATAACCCTACACCCTAAAAGCAGTATTGGTTGGGGAAAGCGTCAAAACCTACACCTGCGAGGAAGTGGGGGAATGGTGTAGATGTCACCTTTTTAAGAATCTTGACTAAGAGATCGATCATTAACAGATTGAGTAGAACCGCCATTGACATCCCCCAGATGTTTCCTCACCTCATCGATTGTGGCGTTTAACTGGGCAATCTTATCTTCGAGCGATCGCCGTGTTGTCTCCATTTCTATGCCTTCATTCTCTGAAGATATCATCTGACGGCGTTTCGTTGATACTTTCTTATTTTCTTTGGGGCTACTCATCAATTCTGTACCTTCTTCCACTATTTCTTCATCTCGACGAGAAGCAATGACAGCACCCACAATTCCTCCGACTACGCCACCAAATATCGCCCCTGCGAAAAAACCACTAGCAAAACCATCGCGCTGACTCATAACTTTATCCCTTTGAAGAAACTTGGCAACTTTTAGATCAGTTTTAGATCAGTTGAGTTATTTTCCTTCCCTAGCTGCATACTAACTTATGTGCCAAAGATGCGATCGCCTGCATCTCCTAGTCCCGGTACAATAAACCCTTGAGTATTGACTGTTTCATCAATAGTGGCAGTGTAAATTGTTAAATCAGGATAGGTCTGACTCAATTTTTGTAAAGCTGGCGGCGCAGCTACTACACAAACAATCCGTGTTAAAGCTGGATCAACACCTCGCCGGATCAATTCTGACATAGCTGTCATAATTGATCCACCTGTAGCCAACATCGGGTCAGTAATCAATACCCTCGTTTGGGGGGCAAATTTTTCTGGCAATTTGTTCAAATAGCATGAAGGTTCTAGCGTTTCTTCATTTCGCACCAAACCCAGATGATAAATCGACGCTAAGGGCAGTAAAGTTTGCGCCCCTTCTAATAACCCCAAACCTGCCCGTAAAATCGGCACAACTGCCATAGGAATTTGTGGATTAACCACTGTCCCAGGGCAGCTATCCAGGGGGCTTTGCACCATAATTTCTTGTGTCGGCAACCATTCCCGCGCGGCTTCATAAGTTAGCCACCGACCTAACTCAGTCATAGCACTACGAAATAAGACTGAAGGCGTAGCCGCATCACGGGCAACTGCCAGCCAATGCTTGATTAAAGGATGAGGAGGAACATAAACACGCAGTTGTACCGCCATAGCTCAAAATAGCCGTTTTTTATTCTACAAGAACTGAAACATCATCATACTCTTTCCTGGTCAACCCCCTTCGGGGAATTCAAAATTCTTGCATTAAATCAGTCATAAGTTGTTGAGCCTTGTCTCCAATCCCCAGCCTTTCAATGAGTAGATTTGTAATGAGTGGATTTTGGATTGAATGATCTAAAATCCCCACTCCCCAAAACTATTGCAATAAATTTTCATTAATAGTTGACAAGTATTCTCAATCGTGGTTATATTATTATCAGTGTTCTCCTCTCTTTAAGGATCGGCAGACGGGATTGGTCGGCGGTAGCAGACTCGTCCCTCTTTTTTATGTTTTTAGGTACTCAAAAAAAATAGCCAAACATATCTTTGTCTTTCTCGTTCTCAGTTTTTGCCTTATTGAATTAAGCCAGATCAATAAAGTAAAGACAGTCTATGATTGGACTAAATAAAAGTAATATAGAATACAAGTGTCTTAGTAAATTTCTTGTATCGGCTCTCCCCATGTCTCCTACTCTCAGCACTACACCATCTTTATTTGACGTAATTGTAATTGGTTCAGGTATTGGTGGCTTAGTAACAGCTACCCAGCTAGCAGCCAAAGGCGCGAAAGTGCTGGTACTGGAAAGTTATTTAATTCCTGGTGGAAGTGCTGGCTACTTTGAGAGCGAAGGTTATCGATTTGATGTGGGGGCATCGATGATTTTTGGATTAGGAAACAAAGGTACTACAAATTTACTTACCCGCGCCCTGAAAGCTGTTAATACTAGCCTAGAAACAATTAGCGATCGCGTCCAAATTCATTATCATCTCCCCCAAGGTTTAGACTTGAAAGTTGATAGGGATTATCACCACTTTTTGCAAAGTCTTATTGCTTACTTTCCTCATGAATCTAAAGGGATTCGTCGCTTTTATAACGAATGTTGGCGCGTATTCAATTGTCTTAACAATATAGATTTACTGTCTCTAGAAGAACCTCGGTATCTGCTGCGGGTATTTTTGCAGCACCCTTTAGCGTGTCTTGGTTTAGTCAAGTATCTGTCTCAAAATGTTGGAGATGTAGCCCGACGCTATATTAAAGACCCCCAATTATTACAATTTATCGATATGGAATGTTACTGCTGGTCTGTAGTTCCAGCCAACATGACACCCATGATTAATGCTGGAATGGTCTTTTCTGATAGACATTATGGCGGCGTAAACTATCCCAAAGGTGGCGTAGGACAAATTGCTCAAAAGCTTGTACAAGGGTTAGAAAATACAGGTGGTCAGATTAAGTACCAAGCCAAGGTAACAAAAATCCTCACCGAAAAAGGCCGGGCTGTTGGTGTGCAATTAGCTAGTGGTGAAATTTACCAAGCTAAACGCATAGTTTCTAATGCTACACGTTGGGATACATTTGAAAAATTACTTCCTGTAGAGAATATACCGTATAATGAGAAAAATTGGCAGCAATCTTATCAAAAGTCTCCAAGCTTTTTAAGTCTGCACATGGGAGTAAAAGAGTCTGTTTTACCTGGTGGGACGGAGTGTCATCATATTATTTTGGAAGATTGGCAAAATATGATGACACCGGAAGGCACGCTTTTTGTCTCCATTCCTACATTGCTTGACCCAGACTTAGCACCAAAGGGATATCATATCATTCATGCCTTCACACCCCACTGGATTGATGATTGGCAAGGAATGTCTGCTGGTGACTACGAAGCCAAAAAAGAAGCGGCTGCTTGGCGAATTATTGACCGACTAGAGAAGATTTTTCCAGGGTTAGATGCAAGCTTAGACTATCTGGAAGTGGGGACACCTCGAACCCATCGCCGTTTTTTGGGGCGCGTAGATGGGACTTACGGGCCGATACCCCGGCGCAAGTTGTGGGGATTATTGGGAATGCCCTTTAATCGCACATCTATTCCAGGGCTTTATTGTGTGGGAGACAGTACATTTCCGGGTCAAGGGTTGAATGCAGTGGCGTTTTCGGGCTTTGCTTGCGCCCATCGTATTGCTGTGGATTTAGGACTTTGAAACACCTCAAATGAGAACGGGAGCAAGGCTGTTCAACGCCCCGCTACTGCTAACAGCACTTACAATTAATTAGGAACACTCAAAGTTCTCCAGAAGTTATTTTTATCAAAGCTTGTGAACTTCTTTATTGGTTGTGCTGTTTGGGCATATAAAGGTTGGTTGGGGGAACTTTATCCCCAAGGTACTCGTGCAACAGAATTTCTCCACCTCTACAGTCGTCGCTTTACCACTGTAGAAGGTAATACCACTTTCTATGCCATACCTAATGCAGAAACTGTCAGCCGATGGACGACGGAAACACCCCCAGGCTTTGAGTTTTGTTTGAAATTAGCACGGGATATTACTCACAAAGGTTTATTAGTACCTTATATTCCGGCTGCTTTAGATTTTTTAGCAGGAATGCGTCCTTTAGGTAAGCATCTTGGCCCCGTATTTGCCCAGTTACCGCCAAGTTACTCCCCTGCATCAATTGATGATTTGGCTATGTTTCTAGAAGCTTGGCCGCGTCAAGAATCACCACTAGCACTAGAAGTAAGACATCCCGACTGGTTTAGAGAACCACACACCACTAATTTGACACAGCTTTTAGAAACTTTAGGTGTGGGGAGAGTGCTTTTAGATTCCCGTCCCATCTACTCTGGAGATGATGACCCCCAATTACAATCAGAGCGACGCAAACCTAAACTCCCTTTACAATTCAGCGTCACCGCACCTTTTTGTCTGATTCGATTTATTTCTCATCCCAACTTGTCAGTGAATCAGCCGTTTATGGAAGAATGGGTGAGCCAGATTCAGCAATGGTTGGACTCAGGAGTAAAAATCTATTTCTTTGTTCATTGTCCTCTAGAAGAGCGATCGCCTAACATAGCTCGCCACTTTCAACAGCTATTAGAACAAAATGCTGTTGCAGTTCCCCCTTTACCTTGGAATCAGCTAGACTCTCCACCTAATCAACTTAGTCTTTGGTGATGAGAGGAGAACTCAGAATTGAGCGTGGTTTTCCATTTCGACTAAGTTAATGAAAGATTCGCGTGTTTGAGAATTTGGATAGAGTGTGGCTTCAAACTGCACTACTCCCATCGCTGCAACCATTTGATTATTATATTTCTCTACCTCATCTGGCGATCGCAAAGATTGTTTGTTCCAAGATGGAAAAATACTCACCTCAGTACCATCCTCAAGCACAATTTGCGATTTTGTATAAAGTCCTTGAAAATCCGCAATTCCTGTAAATCTTGGGTCTGGTTTCCAAGTTTTTGATGTATAACGCCCAATCAGTTTGACCCTTTGACCATTGAGACGAATTAAATCACCACGGTTTTTGACTATTTCCAATTTATATGACGGAGATTCTTCATTACTTAACTGGGGTACTTTGCTTTGAGTAGGTTTCATCACAGCAAATATACTTAATATTAGTGATACAGTTAATCCCCAAGTAATAACCATCCAGACCAATCTCATGTTGTTCTCCACTTTTGACGTATAGCGTTTATCTTATGGCACTATCTTATATATCTCTCTAGATATCTATCGATATACTTAAATTCATGGTTTTTTGACTTTTGCAATATATCTCATCAAGACTACTTTAAAAAAAAGAGATAATGGTGATTGCAATCCTTTTTTGATCAGAACTTATCCAGTATCATCTTCAAAAAAGGGGGTGATACCCCTCTTGTCAAAATTGCTAAAAGGTTGTTCAACAATGCTGCTAATTAACTCATAGAAATGGGTTCAATACTCATGCGGATTGTTGAGGTAATCGCTGTTGAAGCTGTTATATCAAAGGAGGTTAAGATGAGTCGTCTTCTTTATGAAAATTCGGTTTCATATAAAGGATATCTCATCATTCCATTTATTTTTGGCAAAGCAGACCAGTACGAAATTTATTCGTATAAACTCTTGTCAGAAGTGGGACGAAAAAGTCAGTTTCATAAAGCAGATAATCCTGCAAAAATCTATGGCAATAGCACTAATAATATTGTTGAAATTGCTATAGAACATCTAGACAAAAATGCAGATTTTGTTAGTCAACGTGACATTTTTCAATCTCGCTATGTTTATCGTAAAAATTTAATTATTCTCTTCCATGAAAATGGCAGGTATTTTTACGATCATTACCCACCAGAGTTGTTAAATAACATTGCTGCACCGAAATTATTTAAATCAGAATATGAATGCCTGAAATGGATTAAGCAAGGGCTTGACAGTCAACATATGGGGCAAAGAGCAATGTAGGGTTAATAATTCGTAATTCGTAATTTTAATTACGAATTACGAATTATTTCAACAGTAAGTAGTATATAGAACCAGTAGCGACTGTAATACCGGCGCGATCGCCTGCTAAGTCACCATAACCTAAGAAGTAATCTACTCTACCAGGGCCTTTGATAGCACTACCTGTATCTTGGTCAAGCACAAAGCGGCTAACTTGACGGTTTACCAATTTACCACTGCGATCAGGATAGGGAAATGAACCATTAATGACAGCTAAAGCACCGGGAGGCATAATGGCTTTATCTGTAGCAATGGAACGTTCTGGTACTAAAGGAACGCTAATACTACCTGTAGCTGGTTCACCTTTAGTTTCTTTGAAAAAGATGAAGCGTTCCCAGCGTGGTAAATAATTATCCATTGATTGAGGATTTTTCTGGAAATACCGAATAATCCCTGGCATATTCAACTCTTCCTTAGAGAGTTTGCCATCTTGAAACAGTAATCTGCCGATACTATTCCAAGGGTAATCTGTACCGCGTACAAAACCAACACTAGTTTGAGTGCCATCAGTTAAATTGAGTTTGGCTGAACCTTGGATATGGATCATGTATGCTTGAAAGCGATCGCGTAACCAAAACATTTCCAACCCATTTAATTGGCTTTTATTTCCCAAAAGTCCGTCTACCCCTTCTAACTCAACTCGTTTCGGGTGGGGTTTAGTCCATTGCTCAAAGTCTGAAGGTGCGCGATAAATGGGATATTTGTATTGTGCAGTACGTGTACGACTGGCTTGATAAATCGGTGCGTAGTAGGCGGTAAATTTCACCGTACCCCGATTATCGTCACCCACTGACTTATAAAAAGCAAACTCCCGACGTACCGCAGTTTGTAGTTGTGCAGGTGATTTAGCTGTAGCTACCAATTGGCGAAACCGTCTTAAACTGCGGCGTACTCTTTCGAGGGTAATTTCCTTGATAGGGTAATTATTGTAGACTGCGATCGCTCTAGGTGTATTTAAATAACTCAAACTATTGTCAATTGATTTTAATAGAGATTGGCGATCTTTTTTTAAACCGCCATGACCGAGAAACAATTGTTCATCCCAACCCAAACAAGCACGCGCAGGTTGACAAGTACCAATATCAACTAGTTTTAACGCTGGCGTTACCTGAGATGGCGGTGCTGATAGTTGGGGAGTTACCTGACTCACAGCTATTGGTAACGGGTTGAAAAGTGTAATTCCCAAACCGAAGAAAAATAAAGCCAGTGGTTTTTTCATATTTAAGAGAATCTCAGATGCACATCTTTGAGATGTTTTTATCACACCCTAAGACCATTGTTTCCTACTTTAGTTTCCCATCCAGCAGAAAAATCAAACACTCTGCATGAACTTCTTCCCAGGTAATACAGCAGGTTTTCGTCCCCGCGAAGGGGAATAAAAGCAATTCGTAATTCGCAATTCGTAATTCGCAATAAATGGAAAGTCTGTATTTTCTGCCGTTGTGCAGTTTGTCACTATGACGTTTCCGTCCCCATGAAGGGGAATGAGTGGAAAAAAACGTGGGGTTTTCAGAGAATACCATGTGCTGCGGCACTGGGTTTCCGTCCCCGCGAAGGGGAATAAATGGAAAACACCTTAGGTGGTTTGCTCAAACAATGCACACCCGAGTTTCCGTCCCCGCGAAGGGGAATAAATGGAAAACTGGTTTTGCTGCGGCTTTGGTTGTGGTTAGTGCTGGTTTCCGTCCCCGCGAAGGGGAATAAATGGAAAACATAATGAGTCTTGGCACGAAGTGATTAATTCCTATAAAGTTTCCGTCCCCGCGAAGGGGAATAAATGGAAAACTTTCTGTCAAATCAGAGAGATCCTCCTCTCTGAGGCGTTTCCGTCCCCGCGAAGGGGAATAAATGGAAAACTGTTCTTGCTGCCCCAAGCTTTGGAGGTGGAAGATATACCGGTTTCCGTCCCCGCGAAGGGGAATAAATGGAAAACAAGTTACCGTCGTCGCCCACGATGATTGGAAAACAAGGTTTCCGTCCCCGCGAAGGGGAATAAATGGAAAACCCCACCGCTACCTCTACGAGCAAGGGTGGGGCGGCCACTGTTTCCGTCCCCGCGAAGGGGAATAAATGGAAAACATGATGGAGAATTTTCAGGTGTAGCTTGTCACCTGGTTTCCGTCCCCGCGAAGGGGAATAAATGGAAAACCCTGCCTTTATAGAAACCTTACTGTGACTGAGTTTGGAAGGGTCATTTTTGCGGGGGTTGGAAATTACCTGTCAACAAGCTGAAATTATTGAGAATAACCTACCTGTTTACCCTACTCAAAGCCTTGCATAGCAAGCGATCTGCGGGGGTCAACGAAATAATCAGAGTTTCAGCGATCGCTCTACCCCCACAAATGCCATTTCCGCAACAAAAGTTTACAGAAGTAATAGTAAGCTTTTAGATTAAATTTTCAAGGTTCTGTGGTTAATCTGGTATAGATATTATCAATATAATCGGGAAAATTCCAAGCTAATTTCCGAAAAGCAATATAAATCTTTACTTTTTCAGGCATTACCCCAGTAACGTAGGGTGTGTGACGGCAGCGATAAGATTTAAAACATCAGCCATATATTCAACTTGCCGTCACGCACCAAACAGATATCAGTAATATGAACTTGCTTACTTTGACAATATCAGCCGCGAGATAGGAGGAGCTTTGTTGCCAACATGATTATAATTCCTATAGCAATTGGCAATGGTTTAATCTCATGTTTCTGCAAAAGGATTAAAAACCACAATCTCTATCGCATCAAAATCTTTTTCATTACGAGTAACCAAAGTATAGTTGTAATATTTTGTTGTAGCAGCAATAAGGGAATCTAAAGGAGGTAACTTTCGTCCCTTTTTCTCTAAGTCTCCTACCAACTCACCCCATAACAATATTACGGATAAATCTAAGAGTAAAATCCTCTCCTCGAACTGCACAAGTAATTCATTCTCAAACCAATCTTGAATATTCTTTTTTCGCAATGATTCAGGTAGTTTTTCAATTCCCTTTCTAATTTCACCAATGGTGATTACACTTAAGAAAGTTCGTTTAGCATCTAAACCTTTTAGCCACGCTATTACCTTTTGATTTGGCTGGGGAGATATCAATTGAGAAATAATATTTGTATCTAAAATATAGTTCATAATTCTACTTGGCGGTTGTCAAGTTCTCTTTGGCGTTCTAAATCTATATCCACACCAAATAGAGGAGAATTTTGAAATAATTCAACTAAATTTTCTGATTCTGTTTCGGAGTATTTCTTTTCTATTTGTCTCGTTAAATAATGGATTAATTGTATCTTTTCTTCTCTGCTTAAATTATCAATTTCTTTTAATAACAATTTTACAGGTAAATTGCTCATTTTAATATTCCTATTAAAAAACAAATTTATTTACTGATAATTATAGCATCGCCAATTGGGATATATAATATTTTCTCTAAAGTCGGTATATTAGTAACGTAGGGTGTGTGACGGCAGCGATAAGATTTAAAACATCAGCCATATCTTCAACTTGCCGTCACGCACCAATCTCAAACCCTTATTTCTCTGTGTTCTCTGCGTCTCTGTGGTTCGTTATTCCGTAATTTGTGAAGTCCTTAATAATAAGGCTTAAAGGGCTAGAAATCTCAGTAAGCCCAACGCAGCGCAACCCAACATTTAACTGATAACTGTTCACTGATAACGTGTTGGGTTTCCTTGCGTCAACCCAACCTAATGTGTAATTAGCCTGTATTCTCCTACGGCAACCAGAAATTAGGCAACATAGATTTACCTAAATTGCGTACTGTTTGATTAATATTTCTGGCTATTTGTATATGTGCTTCGTCTTCTTCAACGGGTAAAATCTCGGCAATTGTACCATCTCCCAAATGAGAAATTACTAAATTCGCCGCTTCTAAACCTGTAACATAAGCTTTTTCCTGTGACCAAGAACCGTGACGGTTAATAATCCAATCACCACTCATAAATACATTGCTAAAACTAGTCTTAGCTGGCAACATATGGCGATAGCTACCGGGTGCAAAGTGAGTCACCGCCTGGGGTAAACGAATCACACTACTATCGATTACCTTTGCTTCTCTAAATCCTGGTACACAAGTAGTTAAATATCGCTGGACTTTAGCCACAATTTCCTCATCACTCCAATTTAAAAACTGATTGGCGTGATAAAAATCAGCTTCAATTACTGTGCCTTCTTCATGTTTATATTCGTCATGTAAAGCATTTAAATCAAAGAATGTCCAGCCTGTGGTGTCATCAAAACCAAAACAAGCATTAGAAGCACGGGGAATATCAATTTTACGGTCAAACCACAACCGCGTTGCTAATACATCAATTGCCCCTAAGTTATGCAAATTACGAAATTCATCGCGGCTTTGTAAGCTGGGGCTATTAGCGACAATCTTTTTCATCCCAGTCACACCAACTGCAAAAATTACCGCATCAGCTTCAAACACTTCATCACCGCAAACTACACCAGTCGCCCGATTATTACTATCAATAATTAAGTCAGTAACACGGTGTTTTGGTAAGACTTTCACCCCAGCTTTTTCTATGCGTTCCACCCACGGACGAAATATTTTCTCACCGACAGTTCCCCGACACCAAACCACATCAAAATCAGCTTGGTGAGCCAAAATAAAAAAGTACAGCATTCCCAATGTTGCAGCGGCTGAACATTGTTCACCAGGGGCAAATAAACCCACCAATAACATTGGTTCAAATGCTTCTTTATACAATCGTGCTGACACACCAAAAGACTTGAATAATTCTCGTGCTGTTACATAGTCATAACGTCGCCAAGCCTCATCCGAATTATCAAAATCAATCAGACTATAAAATAAAGGTAAGGCACTGAGACGGTCAATTAATGGTAGACGTTGAAATTGGGGATAAATAAAAGTGCCAATGGGTGTGGGTAGTCTAGGTAAATCTTGAAAAATTGGTGATTCTACTTCCAAACCAGCCGGAGAATATTGAGCAGAACGTGTCCAGGTAGTGAAGGGATTTATTTCTAATTCGTTGATGAGGGCGAAGATGTTTTTGTAAGGATACCAAAAGCCGTGGATTCCTGCTTCTACAGATTTACCTGCGGTTGTTTGCCAACCTGCTACTAGTCCACCAGGATAGGGGCCTGCTTCCAGAAGCGTCACATCATAACCTTGTTTTGCTAAATGGTAGGTTGCGCCTAAACCAGCCCAACCAGCACCCACAACTACTACTCGTTTTGGTTGTGCTTCTTCTGTCATTTTGCTCTCCAATGATTGCAGCCCATCAACTAATCTACCTGAAGTTGCGATTTACCGCAGAAATTTTGCAGTGAGGTGATGGTTTGTTTTGCATTTTTGATCAAAAATGCGCCCACTACACAGGGTAAGCGGTTAGCAGGGGAGGATATCAGTGAAATGTCTCTCTAACTTTGTGAGAGCAGCGATCGCATGGACTCTGACAAATTCATCACCATCTGTCAGCATATCAGTCAACAGTGGCGTAGCTTCTTGACAACCTAACTGGCCTAAAGATAAAGCGATCGCACTTTTAACACTAGTAATTTTTGTCGCTGGATGCTGTGATTGCACCATATCTAACAAAATTCCTGATGCTGCTGAGATTAACTCTAGTTTTTGTACTCTTCCTATAACTGTGACAATTTCTTGTAAAAGTGTTGCTGAATTTAGATGATTTAGTGCCTTTTGCAAGCACTCCAAACCCAATAATGTCTCTACCCAAATCAAGGCGCGGATGATTTCGAGTTGTAGAGTTATTGGTGTGTGAGGGGAAATTAAAACTGTAAATAGATGTTGGGTAGCTGCATCACCACCCATCCGCGCTAAGGCGATGGCGGCGTTACAACAAACCTCAATATGAAAGTCATAAAGTCTAGGTTGTAGTTGAGCAACCAAATCTAATTCTGTACATAAGTCAGAACGATAACCTAAACCTTGGACTGCTACACCTCTAACGTGAGCAGCGACATCCTCTAAAGCGTTCAATAGTATAGGTGGGACACGTTGATCATGAAAACTGCTGAGGGCTTCCAGAGTGGCTGCACGTACTGCGGCTTGGGCATCTTGTACTACGCTCAATAGCGGGGCAATAATTTCTGGGCGACGAATATAAGAGAGTGATCGCACAGCTAAAAGCCTGGTATCTTCTTCGGTAAGGAGTTCTGAGAGTATGGGAATAGCCAGAGTTCCCATTTGTCCTAGTGCTGTAGCGGTGATCGCTTTGAGTTCTTCATCCTCACTAGTTTTCAATAATTCTACTAAAGGAGCGATCGCTTCTGGGTGCTGAAACTCCCCTATAATCCGCGCCGCAAACCAGCGTAATTCATCGTCTGCATCGTCATCTTCTAAAATAGCAATTAATGATGGGATAGCGATCGTTCCTAATTGATTCAGCACCTTGGCAATATCCCAACGTTGCTGAAAATCCCCCATCTCTAAAATTGTCAATGCTAATTCCAACAGATGTTCTGGATTAGCTATTTCTGAATGTTTGGAGTCATTCGCCAAAATCAACTGATGTAAATCTTGAACTAGCGATGACCAATCAGCCGCATCATGAGCTGCTTGCGCCTGCACCAAAAGCTGCCCGATATTATTCACAATACCTTACTTAAATTTTGATTTTTGATGAATGCTAATGACTCCAGCCAAGTAACTATACGTGTTGCTGACTGAAACTAGATTCGCTTAACTACAACTGAACTCCCCTCAATCTTGGCGGCGTAAGTATTGAGTGGCTTGGTAGCTGGGTCTTTCTGTACTGTACCATCAACTCCATATTCTGCACCATGACAAGGACAGACAAATTTTTGGTTTGCGGCTTGCCATACCACCGTGCATCCTTTATGGGTACAGATGGGATTAACAGCAATCAAATTTTTAGCTGTAGATGTACCTACTACTAATACAGATCCAGCCGGGGAGTCATTCAAGAGTAATTGCCCAGTTTTGTCTAATTCGGCCACAGTACCGATTGTTTGCCAAATATCAGAACCTGAAGTGGTGGATGTTGTATTGGGAGAAGCACAAGCGGCGATCGCTACAGGTAAGCTACTAGCTAGCCAACCCAAACCCACCCAATTAATAAAATCACGACGTTTCATAGTTATTAGTTATTAGCGATTAATTATTAGTGATTAATTATTAGTTATTAGTCAATAGGCATTGGGAATTGGATTTTCTCCCCCTGCTTCCCCTGCTTCCCCTGCTTCTTACACCTCCTACATTTTGGACTTCTTGATCAAACGATTTTCTCCCCCTGCTCCCCCTGCTCCCCCTGCTTCCCCTGCTTCCCCTGCTTCCCCTGCTTTTTTATCTCCTGTCCCCTGTCCCCTAAACCCATGTTATGCAGAAAACGCATATTAATGATTTAATTTCAGCATTATTACTAGAATTTTGTAGCTAGTTATACGATTTTATCTTAAATCCCAACATAACCTGAGAAGTATCGAAATTGTTACATAAACATTCACATAAACCTCTTGACAAATTTAGCCAATGTAAAAAATTACAAATTCTCTCTAATTCATTCGTGAATTTGCGTTCAGTGAGTAATAGGCGGCCTCCTGCGGGGGAATTAAAAAATAAAGCTCTCTAGAACGCATTTGAGAACAAGTAATCAGGCATCAATATTGGTTTTTCATGTACCAATACGGTTTATATAGCCGCACTTTTGAGGGTGACGGTCACAGTTAACTGTATTTTTTCATATGGAATTTTAAATTGTTTAGAGGTTCGTACTTGACCAGCAATTTGCAACCAGAGTCAGCTTATGACGGATACAGCAACTACCACAAAAGCCAGTCTGAATAAATTCGAGAGATTCAAAGCCGAAAAAGATGGACTGGCCATCAAGGAGGAAATAGAAAAAATTGCCTCTTTGGGTTGGGAAGCAATGGACGAAATTGACCGAGATCATCGCCTCAAGTGGGTGGGTGTATTTTTCCGCCCAGTTACTCCTGGTAGATTTATGATGCGGCTGCGGATGCCCAATGGTATTGTCAACAGCGAACAGATGCGTGTATTAGCGGAGGTAGTACAGCGTTACGGAGATGATGGTAATGCTGATATTACGACCAGGCAGAATATTCAACTGCGGGGGATCAGAATTGAAGATTTACCAGATATCTTCAATAGATTTCATAGCGTTAGTTTAACTAGTGTCCAATCAGGGATGGACAACATCCGCAACATTACAGGTGATCCTGTCGCTGGGTTGGATGCAGATGAATTGTATGATACCCGCGAGTTGGTGCAACAAATTCAAGATATGTTGACCAACAAAGGACAAGGAAACCCAGAATTTAGTAACCTCCCACGCAAATTTAATATAGCGATCGCAGGTGGACGAGACAATTCCGTTCATGCGGAAATCAATGATTTAGCCTTCGTTCCAGCGTTTAAGGAAGGGACTGGGCAAGATTTTTCCCAATCCCCAGTCTTCGGCTTCAACATCCTAGTCGGGGGCTTCTTTTCCGCCAAACGTTGCGAGGCGGCGATTCCTCTCAATGCTTGGGTAACTCCAGAAGAAGTAGTGGCTGTATGTAGAGCGATTTTGGAAGTTTATCGAGACAATGGACTACGGGCTAATCGTCTCAAATCCCGCTTGATGTGGCTGATTGATGAATGGGGTATAGAGAAGTTTCGTCTAGAAGTTGAAAAGCGTTTAGGTAAGTCATTACTACCCGCCGCACCCAAAGATGAAATTGATTGGGAAAAACGCGACCACATTGGAGTGTATAAACAAAAACAACCCGGATTCAACTATGTAGGTTTGCACATACCTGTAGGACGTTTATATGCCGAAGATATGTTTGAATTGGCACGGTTAGCGGATGTTTATGGCAGTAGTGAAATTCGGCTGACCGTTGAGCAGAACGTGATTATTCCCCATATTTCTGACTCCCAATTGAAGACATTTTTAACTGATCCTTTATTGGAGAGGTTTTCTATTGACCCCGGTTTATTGACGCGATCGCTAGTTTCCTGCACAGGCGCAGAGTTCTGTAACTTCGCCCTCATCGAAACTAAAAATCGCGCCCTAGGCATGATTGAAGCCTTGGAGACTGAATTAACATTCACTCGTCCAGTCCGCATTCACTGGACAGGTTGCCCCAACTCCTGCGGACAACCCCAAGTTGCAGACATTGGTTTGATGGGAACGAAAGCCCGTAAAAATGGCAAAGCCGTAGAAGGGGTTGACATTTATATGGGTGGCAAAGTGGGTAAAGATGCCGAGTTAGGTAGCTGCGTCCAAAAAGGCATACCCTGCGAAGACTTACAGCCAGTATTACGAGATTTACTCATCCAACACTTCGGCGCGAAAGCAAGAGAAGAAGCTTTCGTGAGTGCTGTTAGCGGTAGCGGGGCGTTGAGCAGCGTGCTGAGTTAGGAGTGCTGAGTGAGGGTGTAGGGAAAGTAGAGGAGACTTAAATCAGTGAACAGTTATTAACTGACTGGTAACTGATAACTGTTGATGCTCAATGCCCAATGACTAATGACTAATGACGAATTAACAACATACACAGAAAAATGACTAACTTTTCCAGAAGAAAATTTATTGTTACTACAGGTGCGGCGGCGGCGGCTTCTATCTTGACTCATGCTTGCGCTGCTAATAATTCCAACTCAGCTACCACAGGCGATCAAGCACCCTCAGCCAATCCAGCCGCTAACGTCTCTACAGTAGCTAACGCCCCAAAAGTAGAAACGACCAAAGCCAAACTCGGATTTATCGCCCTCACTGATGCTGCACCTCTAATTATTGCTAAAGAAAAAGGCTTCTTTGCTAAATATGGCATGACCGATGTTGAGGTAATCAAACAAAAATCTTGGCCTGTCACCCGTGACAACCTGAAAATTGGTTCAGGCGGCGGAGGAATTGATGGCGCACACATCCTTAGCCCCATGCCTTATTTAATTACCATCAAAGACAAAACCCCAATGTATATCTTGGCGCGGTTAAATACTAACGGTCAGGCTATTTCTGTAGCAGAGAAGTATAAAGAACTCAACGTCAATCTAGAAAGCAAGGCACTCAAAGCAGCAGCCACTCAAGCTAAAGCTAATCAAAAAGCATTGAAAGCTGGTATTACCTTTCCTGGTGGAACTCACGATTTATGGATGCGCTATTGGCTAGCGGCTGGCGGGATTAATCCAGATCAAGATGTGGTTTTAGAACCTGTTCCACCCGCACAAATGGTAGCCAACATGAAAGTCGGTACTGTAGATACTTTCTGTGTAGGAGAACCTTGGAATGCTCAATTAGTTAGCCAAAAATTGGGTTATTCTGCCCTCGTGACAGGTGAATTATGGAAAGATCACCCAGAAAAAGCCTTTGCGATGCGGAAGGATTGGGTTGATCAAAATCCCAATGCTGCACAAGCTATGTTAATGGCCGTTTTAGAAGCTCAACAGTGGTGCGAGAAACAAGAAAACAAAGAGGAGATGTGTAAAATCTGCTCTGATCGTAAATACTTTAACGTTGCTGCCGCAGATATTATAGAAAGGTCTAAAGGCAATATCGACTATGGTAATGGAAGGACTGAGAAAGAATTTGCTCATCGCATGAAGTTCTGGGCAGATAACGCGTCTTATCCCTACAAGAGCCATGATATTTGGTTCATAACTGAAAATATTCGCTGGGGTTATCTCGCAAAAGATACCAAGATTAAAGAAATTGTTGATCAAGTAAACAGAGAAGATTTATGGAAAAAAGCAGCGAAAGCAATTAGTGTAGCTGATTCCGAAATTCCTACTAGCACTTCTCGCGGTATTGAAACTTTCTTTGATGGTGTGAAATTTGACCCCGAAAAACCAGAAGCATATTTACAAGGCTTGAAAATTAAGAAAGTCTAATTATAGGTGACAGGTGACAGGGGATAGGTGACAGGGGATAGGTTGGATTTCACTATCGTTCAACCCAACTTACATCTGCTGAATACTGCATTTACTAAAATACAAAATACTGTAAAGATTACGGAAATAATAGACAATATGGCTGCTGTTTTAGGAAGTCGGGTAATCAGAAAAAAGTCTCGAAATAATCTCAATAAATTACTTTTAAATAAAGTTGTACCACCATTGGTAGCGTTAGTAATCTTTCTAGGACTTTGGGAACTAGTTTGCTTGTTGCCTAACTTTGAGTTACCGGGGCCAATCGAAACTTTTTCTGAAACTTGGGACCCGTTTATTGTCCATCCTTTCTTTGATAATGGTGAAAGTGATAAAGGTTTAGGCTGGCAATTACTTAGTAGTTTGGGTAGAGTTGCTTTAGGTTTTTCATTATCTGCGATCGCTGGCATTGTCTTAGGTATTTTAGTTGGCGCAAATCGACTAGTTTACAATGCTGTAGATCCCATCTTCCAAGTATTACGAACTGTCCCGCCTCTAGCATGGCTACCTATTTCTTTAGCAGCATTTCAACAAGCTAATCCTTCAGCAATTTTCGTGATTTTCATTACTTCAATTTGGCCAATTATTATCAATACGACAGTTGGCGTACAACAAATTCCTCAAGACTATATCAATGTAGCTAAGGTTTTAAAACTCAAAGGTGCAAAGTATTTCTTAAAAATTGTCTTTCCTGCAACTGTTCCCTACATATTCACTGGATTAAGAATTGGCATTGGTTTATCTTGGTTGGCAATTGTAGCCGCCGAAATGTTAGTAGGTGGTGTAGGTATTGGCTCATTTATTTGGGATGCCTATAACACAACCACAGAAACTAATTTAAGTGAGATTATTTTGGCACTTATTTATGTTGGGTTAGTTGGCTTATTACTAGATAGATTAGTAGGTTTTATTGCCAGTAAAGTTGTAGCAGATCAGAAGTAAGCAATAGGGAAGGGAGAATGAATAACAGTATTACATAGCTGACCTCCCTAAGAGGTTGTTTGAAAAGTTTCAAGAGGTATAAAAATGTCATTCTGACTGGAGCGGAGCGTAAGGTTCGCGAAGCGTTCCGTAGGAAAGAATCTAGGCTTTGTGGCACATACACCAGATGTTTCATTCCGCTACGCTGCATTCAACATGACAAAGAAACAGACTTTTCAAACATCCTCTAAATAAAAACTACGAATTACGAATTACGAATTACGAATTAAAAAAAATGACTACTTTTGTTGAAGTTGACCACGTTGATCGGGTGTTTGATTTACCGAATGGTGGTAGATATATTGCCCTGAAAAATATTGAGTTGAAAATTAAGCAAGGGGAATTTGTTTCTCTAATTGGACATTCTGGTTGTGGTAAGTCTACGCTGCTGAATATCATTGCAGGTTTAGATCGCGCTAGTATTGGCGGTGTGACTTTGGAAGGGCGGGAAATTAGAGATCCTAGCCCCGATCGCATGGTGGTATTTCAAAACTATTCGTTGCTTCCTTGGTTAACTGTCAGAGAAAATATTGCTCTGGCTGTAGATGAAGTTTATCAGGGTAAGCCCAAGGGTGAGCGGCGAGGAATTATTGAAGAACATATTGATATGGTGGGACTGCGCCCAGCAGCTAATAAACGTCCTAGTGAGTTGTCTGGGGGGATGAAACAACGGGTGGCGATCGCCCGCGCTTTGGCTACTCGGCCTAAGTTGTTGTTGTTAGATGAACCTTTTGGGGCTTTGGATGCCTTGACACGGGGGAGTTTGCAGGAACAATTGATGAAAATCTGCAATGAGCATAACGTTACCTCTGTGATGGTGACACATGATGTAGATGAGGCGTTATTGTTGAGCGATCGCGTCGTCATGCTCACCAACGGGCCAGAAGCCCACATTGGACAAATCTTAGAAGTCCCAATTCCCCGTCCCCGTCAGCGTTTGGAAGTAGTCAAGCATCCCAGTTACTATAATCTGCGGAATGAAATAATATACTTTCTCAATCAGCAAAAACTAGCGAAGAAACGTCAAACCCAGCGTTTAGTAACATCTCACACAAGCACAGCCAAAGCCATCCTAGAAATTGGCTTTATGCCCTTAACTGACGCTGCACCTTTAATCGTCGCCAAAGAAAAAGGCTTCTTTGCCAAGTACGGCTTAGACAATATCATCCTCAGTAAAGCCAACAGTTGGCAAGAAATCACCAAAGGTTTTGTCACCGGGAGATTAGACGCAGCCCAAATGCTTGCAGGAATGCCCCTTTCACTGACCTTGGGTGCTGGTAATAAACCTTCAACTCCCGTAATTAACGCCCTCAATCTCTCGCGCAACGCTAACGCCATCACCTTTAGCAAAAGATTGTATAACCAAGGCGTGCATAGTCTGGCTGACTTAAAAGCAGTGATTAACGCTACTCCCGACCAGATTTTCAAATTGGGTATAGTGCATCCAGCATCAATGCAGAACTTAATTTTGCGTTACTGGTTAGCAGCTGGTGGAATAGATCCCGATCAAGATATCAGCCTCACAGTAATTCCGCCCACACAAATGGTTGCTCAACTCAAAGCCGGATACATTGACGGTTATTGTGCAGGAGAACCTTGGAACTATCAAGCTGTGCATGAAGGCTTGGGTTTTGTCGCAGCTACAGCCCTAGATATTTGGTCAGGACAGCCAAAACAAGTCTTAGGAGTACGGGAAGAATGGGCGCAAAAACACCCAGAAACCAACTTAGCCTTAATCAAAGCACTTCTAGAAGCTTGCAAATACTGTGACGACCTCCGCAACCGTCCAGAAATTCTCGAACTACTCTCTCGTTCTGAGTACCTAGATGTAAACCCTGCATACATTCGTCCCGGTTTCATCGACCCCTACGATCGCGGCGACGGTAAACCAGCCCAAGAACTCACAGCTTACAACCAGTTTTACCTCAATAAAACCAACTACCCCAACCGCACAGAAATCTTGTGGATGCTCACCCAGCTAGCACGTTGGAGTATCACACCATTCCCCAAAAACTGGGTAGAAGTCACCGAAAGAGTTTGTCGCGCAGACATATTTGGTGAAGCAGCCCGCGACCTAGGCTTACTAGACATAGGCGAAGACAACCCCATTCACCTATTTGACAGTAAAACCTTCAACCCCTCCGAACCCCTAGACTACCTAAAAAGCCTAGAAATCAAACATCAAATCCGAGTAGAAGAAATCTTCATCTAGCCACTATTCCTCTTCTCTTCTTCTCTTCTTCTCTTCTTCTCTCCCCCTCCGCGCCTCCGCGTCTCTGCGTGAATAAATCCTAAATTTAACAAAGCCATGCAAACAGTAAGAACCACCCAAACAGAAAAACCCCCCACCCCCAAACCAGATAACTTTCTAGTAATTGAAGGTGTCAGCAAAATTTACCCCACATCCGAAGGCCCATACACCGTACTAGATGGAATCGACCTCAAAGTCCGCGAAGGCGAATTCGTATGCTTAATCGGACACTCAGGCTGCGGAAAATCAACCCTACTCAACATGATTTCCGGGTTCAACACCCCCACCGATGGCGTAGTCCTCCTACAAGACCAACCCATCACCGAACCAGGCCCAGACCGGATGATGGTCTTCCAAAACTACTGCTTATTACCTTGGCTAAACGTCTTTGAAAACGTTCACCTAGCAGTAGATGCAGTATTTCCCCACAAACCCCAAGCCGAAAAACGCGCCATAGTCAGAGAACATCTAGCAATGGTGGGCTTAACAGAAGCAGCCGACAAAAAACCCCACCAGATTTCCGGCGGAATGAAACAAAGAGTAGCGATCGCCCGCGCTTTATCCATCCGTCCCAAAGTCTTAATTCTCGATGAACCCTTCGGCGCATTAGACGCAATCACCAAAGAAGAATTACAAGAAGAACTACTAGAAATCTGGCGTGAACATCAAGTCACCGTACTGATGATTACCCATGACATCGATGAAGCTTTATTCCTAGCAGACAGAGTAGTGATGATGACTAACGGGCCAGCAGCCCAAATCGGCGAAATTCTCGATATCCCCTTTTCTCGCCCCCGCAACCGTCGCCGCATCATGGAAGACCCAGAATACTACAACCTGCGGAACTACGCCCTAGATTTCTTATATCGCCGATTTGCTCACGATGAGTAATGAGTGCTGAGTAATGAGTAATGAGTTGTGAGTTATGAGTCATTAGTTTGTCTCCCCTGCGCCCCTAAAATTAGGAGATTAGAATGCTTAAAGAATTATTTTCATTCAAAGATCGTTATCGCATCTTACATCTGACTTGGTTTGCTTTCTTCTTATCCTTTGTGGTTTGGTTTAACTATGCTCCGTTTCAAACAGCAGTTAAAGAAGCCATTGGTTTAACTGAAGGACAAGTTAGAACGATCGCTATTTGTAACGTTGCTCTGACTGTGCCAGCCCGAATTATTATTGGCATGGTTTTAGACAAATATGGGCCAAGAATTACTTACTCACTGTTGCTAATTTATGCAGCTATTCCCTGTCTGGCCTTTGCAATGGCACAGAATTTCAGCCAACTGGTCATCAGTCGCTTGGCATTGAGTATTGTTGGTGCTGGTTTTGTTATCGGTATCCGTATGGTTGCTGAGTGGTTCTCGCCCAAGGAGATTGGGATAGCGGAAGGGATTTATGGTGGCTGGGGTAATTTTGGTTCAGCAGCTGCGGCTTTTATCTTACCTTCTTTAGCTACAGCAAGTGCCGTATTTGCAGCTGGTCAAATTAACTGGCGACTAGCGATCGCACTCACTGGTATTATTGCTGCTGTATATGGAGTCATCTATTTATTCAACGTTGAAGATACTCCCTCTGGTAAAGTTTATCAGCGTCCCAATCGCCACGGTGGGATAGAGGTTACTAGCCAAAAGAGTTTTTGGCTGCTGATGTTAATGAATATTCCCTTAGTTGGCATCTTAGGTCTATTGGCTTGGCGGATCTCTCAAATTGGCTTATTGAATCAAACTCAATTGCTGATTGTTTACCTGTTGTTACTGGGTCTTTACCTCTTCCAAGCCTATAAATGCTGGGATGTGAATAGAGATATGATGCAGGGTAAAAAGCGTTATCCTCCTGAAGAACGTTATGAATTTTCTCAGGTGGCGATTCTAGAGTTGACTTACTTTGTGAATTTTGGCTCAGAGTTAGCAGTAGTTTCCATGCTACCAGGATTTTTTGAGACTACTTTCAGCTTAAGTAAAGTCTTAGCCGGAATGATTGCTGCTAGTTACGCCTTCATGAACTTATTTGCACGTCCCGGCGGCGGTTGGGTTTCCGACACTTTAGGTAGTCGCAGAATGACCATGACTGTATTAACAGGTGGTATGGGTCTTGGTTATCTGCTGATGGGTGGGGTAAGTAGTAGTTTTTGGCTACCTTTGGCGATCGCTTTAACTATGCTTTGCTCATTCTTCGTGCAAGCTGGAGAAGGTTCAACTTTTGCGATCGTACCTTTAGTGAAGCGGCGAGTAACTGGTCAAATTGCAGGTAATGTTGGTGCTTACGGTAATGTGGGAGCTGTAGCTTATCTCACTCTCTATAGTTTTTTACCTGCGGGAGATGTCGGTAATAGAATCTTCTTCCAAACGTTGGGTATTGCTGCACTGATTGTCACTTTCCTATGCTATTTCTTCCTGAAAGAACCCAAAGGCTCGTTTGCTGAACACCATGAGGGTGAAACACCAGAGATGGAAGTAGAAAAATTGCCTATTTTCAGTGAAGAATCCTAGTTTGTAGTGTACCCCTGCGGGGAAGCAAGCTACGCGGAGCGTCTCGCAGAGAGGACTAAAGTCCTCACTACGAACAATAATTAGCGATGACCTACGGTGGGGCGAAGCATCATCACAAATTACCATGATTGAATCTACCAAAACTCTCTGTCCTTACTGTGGTGTCGGCTGCGGCTTAGAAGTTTCACCCCCAGCACAAGCCAATACAGCAACTAATCGAGATAGCCAAGGAAATCCCATTTGGCGAGTGCGCGGCGATAAAGCCCACCCATCTAGTCAGGGTATGGTTTGCGTTAAAGGTGCAACGATCGCCGAATCATTAGATAAAGATAGACTACAATACCCAATGGTGCGCGACTCGTTAGATCAAGAGTTCCGCCGCGTCAGTTGGGATGAAGCGTTTAATCTCATCACCCAACGCATTCAAACTGTACGCTGCACTCAAGGGGTAGAAGCTATATGTATGTATGGTTCTGGTCAGTTTCAAACTGAGGACTACTACATCGCCCAAAAATTAATGAAAGGTTGTTTGGGGACTAATAATTTTGATGCTAATTCCCGGTTATGTATGTCTAGTGCGGTATCTGGGTACATCCAAAGTTTTGGTTCAGATGGCCCTCCCTGCTGTTATGACGACTTGGAATTAACTGATTGTGCATTTTTAATCGGGACAAATACCGCCGAATGTCACCCCATCGTTTTTAACCGCTTGCAGAAATATCACAGAAAAAACCGTCATGTGAAAATGATTGTGGTAGACCCCCGGCGCACACCCACAGCCGAAGCTGCTGACTTACATTTGGCGATTCGTCCCGGTACAGATATCGATTTGTTAAATGGGATTGCCCATTTATTAATGCGTTGGCAGATGATAGATGTTAGCTTCATTGATGACTGTACCAGTAACTTTTCAGCTTACGCTGAAGTCATCCGCCACTATTCACCGGAAGTTGTAGCCCGTCAATGTGGAATCAGTATTGAAGATTTAGAAACCGCCGCCCGTTATTGGGGTAAATCGCAGCGTGTATTATCTTTGTGGTCGATGGGTGTAAACCAATCAACTGAAGGGACAGCAAAAGTTAGAACTATTATTAACCTACACCTGATGACCGGACAAGTCGGTAAACCAGGGGCGGGGCCTTTTTCCCTCACCGGTCAACCCAATGCAATGGGAGGAAGGGAAGCTGGGGGTTTAGCCCATTTGTTACCGGGTTATCGCTTGGTGAAAAATCCTCAACATCGGGCTGAGGTGGAAGAATTTTGGCAATTACAACCTGGGCAAATTTCACCCCATCCCGGTTTAACAGCTTGGGATATGATTACAGGTTTGGAAGATGGGGCTGTAGGGTTGTTGTGGATTGCGGCTACTAACCCAGCTGTAAGTATGCCAGATTTGGAACGGACAAAGAAAGCATTATTGCGATCGCCTTTCACAATTTACCAAGACGCATATTACCCCACAGAAACCTCAGCTTACGCCCATGTCCTTCTCCCGGCGGCGCAGTGGAGTGAGAAAACTGGCATAATGACTAATTCCGAACGTCGGGTAACTTTGTGTTCAGTATTCCGTCAACCCCCACGAGAAGCTAAAGCCGATTGGGAAATTTTTGCGGAAGTTGGGCGTAGATTAGGTTTTGAGGACAAATTCGCCTTTACTAATTCTGCGGAAGTTTACGCGGAGTTTGTTCAATTAACCAGGGATCGTGTTTGCGATATGACTGGTATAAGTCATGAACAGTTACAAATAGAAGGCGCGACACAATGGCCGCATCCCTTAAACACTCAGCACTCAGCACGGGCTAAACGCCCCGCTACCGCTAACAGCACTCAGCACTCAAAAAGACTTTATACTGATTTACATTTTCCTACACCAGATGGACGCGCTAAATTTGGGGCATATTATTCTAAAGGTTTGGCAGAACCACCAAATCCAGATTATCCTTTTGTGTTAACTACTGGGCGACTTTACGGACATTGGCACACCCAAACGCGTACAGGACGGATTGAAAAAATTCGCGCTATGCACCCAGAACCATTTATAGAAATTCATCCCCGTGACGCGGCTAAGTTGGGAATTATCGATAATCAAATGGTAGAAGTGCGATCGCGTCGGGGTCAAGCTCAGTTTAAAGCCAAAGTTACCAAAGCGATCGCACCCGGTACAGTCTTCGTCCCCATGCACTGGGGTTCACTCTGGGCTGACAATGCCGAAGCTAACGCCCTCACTCATCCAGAATCTTGCCCTGATTCACTACAACCAGAATTAAAAGCCTGTGCTGTACAACTAATACCTATCTCTTTGACTATTACAGCTAAAAGTTCTCAACTCCAGTCTTCACAATGGTAAGCTGCTAGATAGTAATTTTATTACCAGAAGATAGTCAATCTTTACTATTATAACTTTTGATGTACTAAAGTTGACTATTACTAAGATAAGATATTTTTAATATAGTAATAAAACATTACCAATGAATCCTCTAGAGTTATCTATAGGATTTTTCTTTTGTTTTTTAATTCTTGAGCTTATATGAAAATGGGTGCAACCAATGAAGAAATTAATCAGGCAAATTTTAGGCTTTACTAAAGATGAAAGTTTCATGTATTTCATAGAACATATAGAGGTAATAGTTTCCAAAATATTATCGATTTTCATGGTAATAGTAATTTTAGTAGCAATTATAGATTTAGGAACTTATATAGTTAAAGAAGTATTTACTACACCCTATGGCGCAATTAATACAACACTATTTAAAGTTTTTGGGTTATTTTTAAATATATTAATTGCATTAGAAATACTGGAAAACATTACAGCTTATTTAAAAAGACACGTTTTTCAGGTAGAATTAGTAATTGTTACTTCCTTAATTGCTGTAGCTAGAAAAATCATTATTCTGGATTTGGAAAAAGTGAGAGGTCTAGATATTATTGGTTTAGGGACTGCGGTTTTAGCCTTATCTATTAGTTACTTAATAATTCGTTCTAGTAATAGACATTAAAAATTTTAATTAGATATGCACAATTAGTAATTTAAAAAATTAAAATTTCAGGAAAATAATAGTATTATTAAAAAATATCTAAGTAGAACAGCGTAAATAATTAAAGGTTCGTAGTAAGGACTTAAGTCCTTACTACGAACCCGATCACATTAACTTTATATTACTTAACATAGTTAGGTTTATTCCCACCGACTTACTTATCATCATTTTTTATACTGGTGAAACTTAGTTAAAAATAAAAACAAATACTAAAAAATTGCAGATAAAATATGACCTTTTCAAGTGATGAAACTCCTAGTAATGAGCAATTACTAACTAAGCGAATCATCTCAATAGATATGTTGCGCGGACTGGTGATGGTTTTAATGGTACTAGATCATGTGAGAGTTTTTTTCACTAATGTTCGCTTCCGTCCTACAGACTTAACCCAGACAAACATACCTTTATTTCTCACCCGTTGGGTAACTCATTTATGCGCCCCCACATTTATATTTCTGGCTGGAGTAGCAGCTTATCTTTTTTTCATTAGCCGACCACAAAGTAAGCAAAAACTCGCGCAGTATCTGATAATTCGTGGATTGTGGTTAGTGTTTCTAGAATTAACAATAATACGTTTTGGCTGGATATTTGACCCAACATACTCTTTTACTGCGGCCGGGGTAATATGGGCAATTGGTTGGTCAATGGTCGTTTTAGCACTATTAATTAGGCTACCAATTCCTATGATAGCTGTACTAGGAATTTTGCTTATAGTTGGACACAATTTATTTGATCATATCCATGCGGAACAACTAGGAACATGGGGTTGGTTATGGGCGGTAATTCATGAACAAAAAATGCTTACTCCTTTTCCTAATAAAATTTTCTTCATTAGTTATCCCCTGATTCCTTGGATTGGAGTAATGGCAACAGGTTATGCTTTTGGGACTATATTTAAACTAGAAAAAACTTTTAGGCTGCGATTGTTGCAATGGTTAGGACTTGGGCTAATTCTGAGTTTTGTAGTTATCCGTGCTTTGAATGTATATGGTGATCCGTACCCTTGGAGAGTAAAAAGCAATTTTTCTTATACGATACTATCGTTTATTAACTGTCATAAATATCCACCTTCATTGCTTTATTTATTAATGACTCTAGGTCTAGCAATGCTCTTGCTCTACTTGTTTGAAAAGCAGCGATGGAGAATTTTTCAACCCCTAGTGTTATTTGGTCAAGTCCCTTTATTTTTTTAGATAATTCACCTTTGGCTCATCCATTTTACTGCTATCTTACTGGCTTTACCCAAATATGGGTTCAAGGCAATTATTATGCCCTTTATAGCTTCCCGCTTGATGCCAGCAGATTATGGATATAATTTGCCAATGATTTACAATATTTGGATAATCATGATAATTATTCTTTATCCTGTGTGTAGTTGGTTTAAGAATTACAAGTCCAATAATCCTCATAAGTGGTTAAAATACTTGTAAATAGTCATCCCATACCTAAAAATAGAACAAAATCACAACTATTAGGATTAAAAACTTAGCCATATATCTAGATGTAGCATTTAACAAGCATTGAGTAAAACTTATTACAACGGCAGAATTTAATGAATTTAAATATAATTTTGGTAATGCAAATATGAATACTTTCTTTGAATTTGAAGCAGATTTTGTTGATTCGCTCCGTTGTATACCCATGCAAGTACGTTATAAACTTGATACCTGTGGTATTAAGCTAAAATTATCTGATTGGCATCACATCACCCAAGCTGAACGGGAAGCTTTAGTTACCTTACCTTGCACAACAGAAGATGAAATTCAAGCTTACCAAGAATATCTCCAGGAATTAATTTTAGAACGCACAGGTACACCTGTTGCCACATTACCGATAGATCCTTATGCCGCATGGTTGGACTCTAACAATATGCCAGTCACTCTGCAAGAAAAAGCCCAAGAAATAGGCATAAATATAACTCTGTCACAGTGGACAAATTTAACACCATTGCAACGTTTTGCTTTGATTAAACTCAGTCGTCATGGACACGAAAACAAGAATTTTCCACGTGCGATCGCCGAATTTAACTTAGTCAATAGTTAGAAGCCAGGAAAATCGGTCATGTGTAAAAATTAGCAAATAAAATTAGGTCTAATACATCCTCATTGAATAATATTTACTTGAACTCGTGATGAATTCAATACTGATACTTTACAAGTTAAGCAAGGACACCGCTATATGGCTGCTAAGAAAATTTTGATGCTGATTGGTGACTATGTAGAAGACTACGAAGTCATTGTTCCCTTCCAAGCTTTGCAAATGGTAGGACATACTGTTCACGCAGTTTGTCCAGACAAGCAAGCTGGTGACAAAGTACGAACAGCAGTTCACGATTTTGAGGGAGATCAAACTTATAGCGAAAAACCTGGACACAATTTCACCCTCAACGCCACCTTTGCGGAAATCAAAGCCGAAAACTACGATGCTTTAGTTGTACCTGGTGGACGCGCACCAGAATATATCCGCTTAAATCAAAAAGTCTTAGAAATAACCCGCCACTTTGCTCATAGTAATAAACCAATTGCTGCTATTTGCCACGGATTGCAGTTATTAGCGGCGGCGGATGTCTTGCATGGTAAGAACTGCACTGCTTACCCAGCCTGTAGCCCCGATGTGCGGAGTGCCGGCGGTAACTATGTACAAATTCCTGTGGATGAAGCGATCGTAGATGGTAATTTAGTCACAGCACCAGCTTGGCCTGCTCATCCCCGTTGGCTAGCAGAGTTTCTCAAGGTACTGGGTACTAAAATTGAGCATCCAGAAGTAGCTAAAGTTTAATTGAAATTATTCATAGGCTAAAAAAATCAACATTTAAGGCTAGGAATTTACTTTGTTCCTAGTCTTTAACTGATGTTCAAGGAAGGATAGTTTACTATAAAATCTCTGGTTAATATACTACTAAAAAAAACAAAATTTTGATCGTCAAGATTTTGAAAAACTAATTTCTACTAGATATTGAGAAACTTTTAATTTATTGAAAAAAATAAATCTTCCAATTTATAGCATCAAAACTGCTTGCTCTCCTCCTGCTTCCTTGCATTTATAGAGATGGGATAATTTTTCTATTGTAAGTTTTTAGATGTGGTAAATAATACTATAAATTAGTTCATATCTGTACATATTTATGTATATCAGTATTGTCAAAACCTCTAAGATATATAATCCCATTGAAACATCTTATCAACAAGGTACAAAGGATACTTTTTGAAGTGGAAATCCTTGCCACAATTGGTTGAAATAACTGGTTGAAAGAATTTTAAATTTTGAGTGAGCAAATTTTGAATTTATTCGCATAGAGTAAAGCTATAGTGTACTTAGCAATGCTGCTGTTAGTGTGGCTGAGGTTAAGTCCTACTGCCAAGGTATTTTTTTGTGGATTAGTTTGGAAAGACACTCTCTAACTCGATGACAGGCAAAAACGCAAGACATAGTGCTTTTCTAAGGCTAGTGTCTGGTAATGGAGAAGCATTTGGGTCAGAATCTCGCTACTCGCTTACCAGTAAAGAAGCAGTAATTGGACGTGACCCCAGCTGCCAAGTTGTCTTGGATGCCATGATGTACCGGATGGTATCCCGTCGTCATGCTGTGGTTCGTCCCGTTGCTTCGTCCTTAGATAGCAAATTTAACTGGGTACTTTGTGATTTGAATAGTGCTAATGGCACTTATTTAAATGGACAACGCTTATATGGATGTCAAGAACTGCACGCAGGCGATCGCATTGCATTGGGTGCTGATGGGCCACAATTTATGTTCGAGTATGCAATTGCACCTCAACCCACGGTCATTACAAACCAAATTGCACCGCTACCATCAGCAAAAAATGCTAGACAATCCAAGCCTGATGCTGTCAGCTTTACCCAACTATTTCCGATTATTTCCACAGGGAAAGATTTAACTCGCAAAGCTTATCTTGTACCGGGAATTCTTACAGTAATATTTGTGGTGCTGATGTTTGCTACGGTAGGACAGCCGCAAGCTAATCAGGTAATTGTCGCCTCTTACATCGCACTAGCTGCTTACTATTTCATTTACCAACTGTGTGGTAAACCCAAGCCTTGGTGGATGCTCGTAGGTGCAGCTTTATCGACGATTATTATCTTACTCAGTCCCATATTAAGTTTCTTTATCTTCGTTTTCCGTGAACTTCTCCCTGGGAATGTACCGCCAATAGATCAGCCTGTCAGCAGCCTTACAGAATTATTTGTGCGCTACTTTTTTGGTGCTGGGTTGATGGAGGAATTACTCAAAGCTTTGCCAATACTTGGTGCTTATCTGGCGGCTTTAGCACTCCCCTCTCCCTGGCGCGAACGGATAGGAGTATGGGAACCTTTAGACGGCATTCTCTTGGGAACGGCTTCTGCTGTTGGTTTTACTTTAGTAGAAACTTTAGGTCAATATGTACCAGCCGTATCTTTACAAGCAGGTTCAGAGGTAGGTTTACAAGTTCTGATTGCGAGGATTTTGGGTTTACCTGCTGGACACATGGCTTACAGTGGTTATTTGGGATATTTCATCGGGTTGGCTGCACTCAAACCCCGTCATGCAAAACAAATTCTGGCTGTTGGCTATCTTAGCGCGGCTGCACTCCATGCTTTGTGGAATACCGCCGGACACAGTAATAACTTACTATTAGTTGTTGTTGGTGTGTTGTCTTACGCTTTTTTGATGGCGGCGATACTCAAGGCGAGGGCATTATCACCCACGCGATCGCAAAACTTTGCTACTCGTTTTCTGGGGCCGAAATAGAAGGCAAAAGGCAAAAAAAAGAATACTGATTTTGTCAGCTTTTCACCTATTTGAGATGGTAGCTTTATTTCCGTAGTGTTTACTAGCATTAATGACTCATCATTCCCTATCTTTATCTCTTAGGGTAGATGACAGAATTGTTTGATTTCTTTATTCTTGGCTTACTGTGGCATATTTTTGTTTAAAACAAATGATAGTTAATCGAAAGAATGCCACACAAGCTTCTTCTGTGAGCCAAATCATACCAATTTTTAGATATAGGGATATTGAAGAAAACGTTTTTATTTCTTGCCTGTTCTAGCAATTAAAAACCCGCCTTCTGATCCTGATTTAAGATTACGGGTAAAAAAATCACAAGAAAAATTAAACTATTAATCAACCTTCAGACTCAGATTCGTTGAGTTGTCTAAGGGCATAGTAGGCGATCGCCATTCCCATTTTTGCCTGTTCTATTTCTGATAGAGCTGTCCAATCTTCCACATTATTAATTGAACCGATCTTATGTGGTTCACCGCTACGCATCGCATAGGCATAGGGACGAGCTAAAATTGACAGATCATCCGCTCCCCAGGTAGGTAGTACAGCCTGGACACACTCTATTAATTGATCACCTAAACATTGTTGAGAGGCGACAAGTTCTGTGGCTTTGGCGGCGATCGCATTCAACCAGTTTTGAGGTATGCTGGCCGCAAAAGCTTTTTGTAAATTTTCTTGAAGACTACTCACAGCAGTCGTAATTGTATTACAGTTGTAATATGTTGAATTTTCCACCTGTAACCACAAGTTATCTAATTGATGAAAAAAACTTTGCGATCGGCTAGTTAGTTCTTCTTCTAGCACTTCTGCCATCGCAAACTGTTGTTCTAGTTCGTAAAAATAAGCTTCTGATTCATTATCTGCTGGATTCCAAGGATAGGTAGCATCTTCTGGTTCTAACAAAGCTGCTAACAATTCTAATTCCACTTGAGATGTGAGAGAATCGCGAGTGTCTGAACCGTTAATTTGATGAGTCATTGATTCCTTCCTAATGAAGTAGTTTAGGGATATTGACAGCTACACTTGTTAAATTCTAATTTCCGCAAAAAAGAATTTTATTGTCTTGCTGGGGAAACCCTGATGCTTCAAGAAATTTTCGAGTCTTCAATCATAAACTCCCAAATTTCTCCTCTAGAACTCCCAAACTTTAACTGCATTCCTGATTGTAATGGTACTTCCTCCCGGAGTATTTGTTGCCAACCATTAGTTCCTAAATACCAGGTTGTACCGTAGGTAGAGAAATCTTGGAGGTAATAAGTTCTCATTGGAGTTGTGCCGTTAAAAGTATTACGACAGAGTATTTCAGCGTGTCGTTTAGAAACAGAGGGTTCGGAGATGACAATATCATTGTCTTTAGTGCGACCAATGCGGGTGACACCAATTCTTAAGAACCAGGATCTTCCGCCGGGAGAAAGCGATCGCAAACAGGCAACAGGTACTGAATCATCTAAATTAGGAATGATTGTATCTGGTAATTCCGTCACTCCTTCATCGACACCTTTAATCAATTCCCCATCAAAATCTGGATGCAGGTAAAGAACTGGCAAAGTCCAAGCAGGTTGATTGTACTTATACAGTGTTAACAGTTCTTGCCTCGCTTCCGCTACTGCTTCGTCAATTGGTTTACGTGACCTTAAAGCTTTAGCAAAAACCTGGATAAAACTGTGACTTTCACGATCAGCAATTTCATCCCGCATTCCCAAAACTGCCGGGACACCATGACGAATCAAAACTTCTGCCAAGCTACTGGCGGGGATAGCTTGATGATTAATTGCTGCTGGTTGCGCTCCCCAACAGGCGTTAAAGACTGCTAATTTCACCGCACTACGAGTTAATACTTGGGCTAATTCTATGCCGTTGATGGTCATACTAGGGCGCAAAAATAACAGTCCGCCGTCAGGATTTGGTAACCCGTGACCAGCGTAGAAAAACACATTGTATGCTTTAGTTTCTAACTCTTGAATTAACTCTTGGGGAGTAGGTTGCAGGAGTGTTTTAACTGTACAAGAAGCATACTTTTGACCATAGCTACCCACCTGTCCACCACTTAACAGGGTTTGCTCTAAGATATCGGCTTCTTTTTGCAGTTGCAGGTTTTGATCGTGACCGAGAACCAAGAGAATTTTTAAAGCTTGATCGGTGCGTAAAAGTGGTAGGTGTTCAACTTCGCTGGTTGTGCGGCTAAACAGCAAATCTGGAGAGAGAGACATAGCAGGTTGTCCAGGCTCTCGCTGCATAATTTCCCAAGGTAGAGCGATCAAATCTGGGTCGCGGATTTCCAAGCGAAATTTCAGCCGCGTTTTTTGACCCATCGCCATCCCCCGACTGCGTTCTAGACTACCGAGAATTGAGCCTTCAAACACCCAACGCCACAGATTAATCCCCAAATATTGCATCAAACGACTGCTGTAACCAGTATTTTGTCCACTAGGAGGTGCGACTAAATTCATAGGCAGTTGATTGACTGACCGATGGGTTGAGTTTGTAGAAATATTGATACCGCTATGACCAGCAAACATTTGTTGCCATTCTTGCCAAACTTGAGTGAGTTCAGCCGGCCATCCACAGTCATGCAAAACGTAGCCACTGGGATAGGGAGCTTTAACCACCCAAATGGCGAAACTATCATTGCCAGTATTGACGAGACGGGCGATCGCCAGATTCAGGGATGGCATGGATTCATGACACTAACAGCTAGACACAAATAATATCTACCAACAATTTATAGGAAAATTTTGATCTTATAAATTTAAGTTTAGTTATTATCTGTATTATTTCAGGTTTTTACAAGTTTATCGATTATTTGTTTGTGATGCACTAGGAGAATTAGGTATAGTCATCAGAAAACGCGAAGCTTTCATCAAAGCTTCGCGCTCCTACTCTACGGGAAATCCTCTTTGGCATTTGCTGGTGTGTTGGTAATCACCGTACTTGGGTTTATCTCAGAAGGGTAATTTCTGTTTTTGAATATGAACTGGACCCAGAAGCCTAATGCACCAACTGCGATCGCTAATGATAATGGAACTATTAAACTAAGAAGAGATTCTATACCAGTGGAACTTGTTACAAACACTGTGGGGGGAGACTTAGGAGAAGCAGGAGGCTTTGCGGGAGGCTGAGTTGGCGGTAATGGTGGAGGTGGTGCAGCTTTGCGAGTCAAGTCTTCAATTACTTCATCTGCTGATTGATAACGATCCTCAATTTCTTTTTTCAACAGCTTGTCAAGAATTTTAGCCAATTCACTACTGATAGGACTTTTTAAATATTCTTCCCAAGATGTCACCCAGCCAAAACCATGATCTATCGACAAATGAAAAGGGGAAACTCCTGTCAGCAGATGAAAGGAGGTAGCCCCCAAACTAAACAAATCACTTGCTGGATAAGCTTTACCACCTTTAATCTGCTCAACTGGGCTATATCCATGTGAGCCGATTGTTGTCCCCATTTGTGTATAGACAGTGGCGGTTAACTGCTTAGAAGCTCCAAAATCAATCAGGACTAAACGATTGTCACTTTTACAACGGATAATATTTTGCGGTTTGATATCTCGATGAATTACTTTTCGCTCATGGAGAAGTTTCAACACAGGTAGTAAATCCAGCAAAAGCTTGCGAATCTCAGCTTCTCCATAGATTCCCTGCGTATCTAATTCTTTAAGCAGATTTTGTCCATCAATAAACTGCTGCACCAAATACATATTGTGATCTTGCTCAAAGTAAGCAAACAGAGTGGGAATTTGAGGATGTTCGCCCAACTCTTGCAGTCGTTTTGCTTCTTCTTTAAACAACTCCACTGCTTTTTTCAATGCCCAAGTACCCTGGACTTTCGGTGCAAACTGCTTAACTACGCATGATTCATCAAGCTTATGTACATCTTCCGCTAGATAAGTCCTGCCAAATCCACCTTCACTAGAAAGGAGATTGGTAACTTTATACCGACCTCCAAGCAGTTTGATTAACGGTACGCTGCAACTCTGGCAAAAAACATTACCATCAGGGTTTAGAGGACTAGGACAATCAGGATTGAGGCAGCAGAGCATTATCTGACAAGCATCACTAAGAAGGATTCTGTAGATATAGTAACCGAATTTTCCCTGAGCCTACTTGTTATTTTTTTAATTCTTAGATGAACTACCACTCCCAACCTACCTGAGATTTGTTACAGGGGATGAGCTTGCTTCTGGAGAAGCATTACAGCGAGTCTGCTCAATGACTAGCTCATTGACTTGCAATACTTTTAGTTTCCCTTCTGCTTCCCATTCTTTCAATTGCGAGTATTTAATCGGGATTGATTCTTCGCCAATAGCTTTTAATACTTTTTGGAGCAACTTTGGCTGACCACAGACCCTCAAATTAACTTGATCATTTTGAGCATCTGGTTTATTTCCTTTACTCTCGACTACTAAAAAGAATTCAGCCGATAAACTTGTCTGATTTGCTAAAGAAATTTCTTTCTGGATGTCAAGCACCCATCCAGGTTTGAGGTTATTGAGCGATCGCCTCTCCTGCTTTTTGGCATCTGCTGGTGTATTTGGATTCAACTGAGTTGAGTCTACACCAGAAGGGTTACTTCTGTTTTCCAAGATGAACTTGACCCAGAAGCCTAATGCACCGACTGCGATCGCTAATAATAATGGAACTATTAAATTTAAGGGTAGATTTCTGAAGTTAGTTTTTTGACGCAGAACTTTTGTCGGTTGCCCAGGGTCAGTTTCTAGTAATGTTGGTGATGTCGGTTGTGCAGTCGCATTCACGGTTGGGATGCTGGCACTATCAGGTATGACGACTTGAATAGTTGACTCTGGTTCAGTGTATTTGACTTGATAGTGTACTAGGGCGATGGTGACATTATCATGGCCATTTTTCGTGTTGGCAATTTCTATCAAGCGATCGCTAACATCAACTAAACTCTTGCCACTATTGAGAATTGGTAAGATTTCTTTTTCCCAATATTCTTCCACGCGATCGAAATCACTCAATCCATCGGAAGTGAGCAGAAATACTGTATCTTCGTCGCAAATAAATCTCTGTGCTGTGGGATGTAAAGAACTGCTGGGACTCATTCCCAAAGCCTGGACTAGAGAACCTGCACCACCTTGCTGTACTGCTTCCCGATAGATGGCGTAACCTAATCTAACTTCTCGTGAGGCTACATCGTCATCTAGGGTAATTTGATAACAACCTTGGCGGGTAATCCAGTAAGCACGACTATCACCCACATGAGTAATGTACATTTCATGGGCAATAGGTAGTGCCATCACCAAGGTTGTCCCCATGCGTTTTCTGCCCTGGCGATTTTCGCTATCATTGCGCTGACTAATCTTGTCGTTAGCGATCGCTACTGCTTTTTCTAAATCGTCCAACACACTTGATGGGTCTACACAATCAGCACGTAATCTTGTCAACTCCAGGACTTGCTGCTGGATAGTTTCAATCGCTAAATTGGAAGCTACATTTCCGCCCTCATGCCCACCAATACCATCGCAGACAATAGCTAAAGCTGTCTGAGGTGGTTTACTCAGCAGTGTTCCACTAGCGGGATAACAGGCATCTTCATTCCGTTCACGCCTAGTTCCCGTGTCTGTTTTGGTAATAATTTGAATGGTGGGTGTTTGGGTTTGCCCTAAATCTCTTAAACCTTGGTCTAAAACGGCAATGAGCAATTCTGGTGAATCAATTTCCCCGGTAATCAATAAATTACTAACTTGCTCAACAAAATCAGCGATCGCCGGTTTGGCGTTGCTCACTAATTGCTGCCAAAACTCGCCTAGTTGCGGTAATTCTGGTGCTGTAGCATGGTCAAAACGCAATTCCAACAACCGTACTAATGTTCCTTCTACCCGTAATAGATAGGTGTCAAGTAAGCTAGAGACTACGCCTTCACTCTTTAAAGGTTGCCAAAGCTGGGCAATTTGCCACAACCAATTGAGTTGGCGCATGGATGTAGCATGACCCCAAGCATCAGTTAATGCACTACATAAACTGATTTGTTGGCCTGTGCTGTCGGGTACTATTGGCGGTTTTTCTAAGAGGAGAATTTCACTGGGGCTGTCTCCGTCAAATAGCTGTAGGACTCCATATACCTGGGGAACGTTTAAGCGATAAGGAATTAGCCTGAGATACGGTCTAATGGGTTGTGAATTTTCTACCTCTGGTGATTGGGGAGGTAGACCAGGGGTAGTATCGAAAACAACAGATTTATTAATGATTAAATAGCGATCGGCTAATAATTCACCGGGACTACCTACACCTAGACCATTTCCGCCAACCCACAAGTAACGTTGAGGTAAGGGTGTGGAGCATTGCTGGCAAAACTTGTTAGTCAGGAGGTTTGTAGCCTGACAATTTGGGCAGTGGAGGAGCGTTGCCGCATCATTTGTCATAGTGTTCGCACCGATCAGCGATTGGCAATTTCTTCAACAATATAAACCGCTCATTTCTCTTCAATTGGACGTATCCAACTTGGGATGATGAATTTATCTGGTAGATACCAGAAAATACTAATACTTAATTTACAATCTATGCAAAGAACAGGCTCTTCTGTCAACCATACAGCCTCATCATAGCTTCTATTTTGCAACTCCCTATCACTAGATAAACTCACTTACACCCTGTTTCTCAAGCATAACTACAACTATATATCTCATTTTTCCTGGTAGTGTATGACTTTGTGAGTAAGCAGGCTTTTTTTCCAGTTTATAATTTGCTGCACCGCTATGAACTTTAATTAAGGATTAAGATGGCTGCTGTTTAAACAAATTTTGCTCTACTTCACAGAGTGCAAAATCTCAAAATCTCCTGTTAACTTCATCGGCATCAGGTATACATTCATATTTGGTTGTGGGTTTTCCCATGAGTAGCCGATTTTTAAGAGTGCTGAGTCCTGAGTAAGAAAAAGAGTACGCTGCCTAACGCCCCGCTTTTGCTCTAAGCGCAGCTATGCCCGCAGGGCTTTACAGCACTTTCAATTCAGCACTCTTCATCTGTTCTGGTGTACGCATTTCCTGAAAACCAATTAGGCATTAAGCGCGACTAAGTAAAAGAAATTCACAAAATTTAACTTTTTAAAGTTAACAAATTTCAACGAAAGATAGTTCTGCACTATGCTGACATAAATTGGGAGCGCAATTTTTTAAAGTTAGGCAATTCCAAAATTCAAGGTTGTATCCATCTATATGAAATAAAAATCAGTTATTTCATAACGTGAAAGTATTATTGCTATTTTTTAGGCAAATTTTTGTATCAGAATCTACTATATATTCCTGAATAATTATCTATCTATTTGCGAATTACTCAATCAAATAGATTCGCAAATAAGTTAAATGTGGAGGTAGGGGAAAGTTAACTTATTATTTTGCACTGGCTTTTTCATTAGCCAAGAAATTTATGTCTTAGTTTAAAGCTAACGTCAGGTTCAACTGATATGCCTCAATCTTTGAATCCGTTAAAACTTAGCATCTGGCAATATTCTCAACAATACCTAAAAAACCGGGTTTCTCCACGAAGAATCGGGGGCTTCAGCCTCATATATTCTCAAGAAACCCGGTTTTGTCCCAGGTACAGATGTCAGCACCCCACTAGTGCAGCTAGGCACTAGCAAAACATAAAGACTATTTACTTCTACTCAACAGCCACTTGGGGGAGTCCCATACTATAGTTAGTGACCCGCGCAGAGAGATTGTAGCTGATTTCGCCTGTTTGCAGGAGCGATCGCAAATAATGCTCTAAATCAGAACCAATCCGACGTAAGTTGTAGTCTGTGAGGTCTACACCACTGGATTCTTCCACTAGTTCATCAAATTTACGATAAATCTTTTGCAAAGCGTCTTCGTTCCAGTTAAATTCGTTGTCTGGGTCAACATCCAATGTTAAGACCTGATTACTGGGAACCAGTTCGCCGTCCCGGTCAATTTCTCCTGCGAAAATGCGTATATGACGAGTTGTAGACTTGAGCAGCGTCGGGTTGTCCATAGCTAGGATCTGAGATTTAGGTTGATGATACTGAAATCATTGTAGACGCTACACCAGGGACTAATAAAGGGAACGGGGAACTAATCAATTCAAAATTCAAAATGTAAAGGAACGCCTGGGACTGGTGACTGGTTACAAGGTAGAGAGTAACTCATGTCTAATGCCTAATTCCCTGTTACTCACAAACTGAGGTGAGGAAATTCCGGCTAATTTAGCTTCTAGTCTATGCTATGGTTTAAAACCAAGATTTTAATCTTGATAAAATTGTTTATTTTACTCTCCTGAATTTTATGTTGAAAAAAACGTACATCAAGTAATTTTACGTAGTGACGATAAAAATACCTCTGGCTCTAATAAAAGCTCAAAAAACTAGCGGATTTACTTACGTGTAAACACCAAAAGTTTAGTAAAAACTCAAACTGTTATTGACTTAAAAATAAAGTTGATGTAAAAAGCTTTAAAAAGCTAGAACAACTTCTTACAGAAACTTTATTGTATACAATCTCAAAAACTGAATAATAGTTATGGCTTGCTTTAAAAGCATCTGACACAGGTAGATGACAAGCTAAAAGCTGCAAGTCTGTCTAAAAACATACAGGAGAGTGCAATGGAAGATAAATGCTATGACTTGAAAAAAGATTCTTAATTCCACCAGAGTGGATTCAAAAAAATATAAAGAATTTTTTCTGGAAATATAAGTCCTTACCTCGTAACCACCAAGTACAGGAATCCTCAAAACTATGAACTCGAAAGCATTACCACGGCAGATAAATAATATCGAAGTAGGTGTTTATGATTGCGAAATACATCTGAAATTCCGACTGATTGAGGAAAAGAGTTTATTAGGCGATCGCGAACAACTGTTGCAAGTGCTACTAGACGCTTTGACAGAAGGCTCTGATGATTTCTTAGAGATGCTACAAGCATCTGTTAAAGCGCAGGAGATTTCTGAATTTAAAGCTTCACCTCAAATGCGCCGTCAACTAATGCGGTTGCGTAATGCTGTTGATAATACTCAGTAATCAAAAACAAAGCTGTCATAGGAGTAGCGGTAAATTTAAAATTAGGCAGACAATCTTAATTTTTTTATTGATGTTAATTTGCCTATTTGCTCTCAGTAATTAAGTTGATAGTTGTATAATTAAATTCCTGGGCAAGAGCAATTCACCCTACTCTTTGAAAAGCTAAATTGGGTATTTATTAAGTGAGCTTTAATTCTCGCACTAAGTAAATAGCTAAGTTCTTGCTAATGCAAAAATACTGAACTTCCAGTAATTATCATGCTTTGGGAAGATTCAGATTGCAAAAAAATTTGCTACCACCAGGGTTTTACTTGAGTTTATAAGTATTAATTTAGTCAGACAATATCGGGAATAATCAATAGCTCAGATTTTTAAAAATGTATTTTTAACTGTTTCTTTAATTCATAGCTGGTAGCGTACCAACGATGCGTCTACTCTTAACAAAGAAGGTTATTAATTTGTCAAAACTTGTATTAATATTACCTATATATCAAACGCATTTTTTCAAATCTATTTCAGTTAAATATAGAACTCCTATTTGATTGTTGAACAACTAACCCGCCTATAAGCTCGCTATCAAAAGGTTTCCTTCTCAGGATACTGAGCAAGATTCAAGTAGGATTCCTATATATAAAGTGAAAAATTTATTTACAGGACTTACGCAAAAACTCTCTTAAACCCTTATCTCTCCGTGTTCTCTGCGTCTCTGTGGTTCATTATTCCGTAATTTGTGCGTAAGTCCTAACTTAATGAATTTTATATTTACTACATTTTTGAAAATCCTCAATTAATACATACTTTTTAACATGGGAATTATACATTTTTAATCGCCGTGAGTAAAGCACAGTCAGTAAAAACTTCCAATTAGCAAAAGAGCATAAAGATATATTTAATAATCCTAAACAAGCTTGTAAATCTTTCTTTTTCAAAGCGACTACAGTCCAATGTAATTTTAAATATTGTTTAATCTCTTCTATATCAGGTAAGTAATCATGGTGCTTTTTATCAACTAAAGAGTATATCTTTTCCTTCATCAAAATATTTGTACTTAAACGCTGAATGAAAGAGAATTTTTGATTATAAGCACCAGGCCAAATTGTCCGATAAGCAAGACACTGATTGAGGAAAATTCCATGGCCAAATTTAGCAATGCGAATCCAAGAATCTATATCATCACAGTTGGTGTTTAATTGAGAATCCCAGCCACCAGTTTCCAAAAAAGCATCACGGCGGCAAGCAACTTGAACAGGTGTACCAAATGGGACTAATTCCAAGAGCATACCGTAGTGAATATCTACTTGGGGAATATAAAAAGCTAAACCAGGGCCAAAGTGAGGAGTACGGCTGAGTTCCATTGCATTTGTATCGACTTGAGCCGCGATACAAGAGCAAATCACAGCATCAGGACAAAGTGCGATCGCCTTAGCCATCTGTTCAATACAATTAACATCTAAATAGTCGTCATCATCTAAAAACTTGATCCAATCACCGCTAGCTTTCTCTACGCCAGCATTGACTGTTGCTGCATGACCTTGATTGACTTGGTTGCGATGATAGACTACAGAGCTACCCAAACTCCTGACATATTTTTCTGTATCCTCAGATGAGCAGTCATCTGCAACAACTACCTCACAAGGAATAGTCTGTTTTAGTGCAGAGTCGATCGCACGACGCAGCAAGTTTAGGCGGTTATAGGTAGAAATGACAATACTAAATTTCATAAATCTCACACCTGGAGCAAGAGTTTGTACAATATAACCGTCCTTCCTCGCAGATCGTATTGGGGATATAACCTAAACAATAAAGAATTTCTCGAAAATACCAGGTTGGAGGCTACAGACTAGCACCACAAGACGAAAGTCAATAATCAAAATATCTTTCCCCCATACCCTTAAACCTCAATCCCCATTCCCTATTTTCAATACAGTTACTTCAAATAGTGGACTGAAAGATGATTCTCCATTTATGATGAATGATCGTGAGATTTTTAATCAGACCAGCCATGAATGCTCAAGAAATTATCCGTTCCATTGAAGCGGAACATCTAAAATCAAACCTCCCCCAAATTTACGTGGGCGACACTGTAAAAGTCGGCGTAAAGATTAAAGAAGGCGAAAAATACCGCGTGCAACCCTACGAAGGTGTTGTAATTGCTATGCGTAACGGTGGTATTAACGAAACCATTACAGTTCGCAAAGTTTTCCAAGGTGTAGGAGTGGAACGAGTATTTCTCCTCCATTCTCCTCGGATTGATAGCATCAAAGTTATCCGTCGCGGTAAAGTCAGACGTGCCAAACTCTACTACCTCCGAGGCCGTGTTGGTAAAGCTACCCGGATTAAGCAACGCTTTGACCGGGCTTTATAACTTTATGGCTCTTGAGTATGCCAGAAATTTTTAGTTAACAGGCGGCATCTGCCGCTAGTTTGTTTCTTCAATAAAAATGTGTTATCATAATGATTGTGCGTTAAACTCAAAAAGTTCAACGTAGCAAACAAACCCAACCCAGCTTGTGCGCTCTTAGTTCAGTTGGTAGAACGCAGGTCTCCAAAACCTGATGTCGGGGGTTCAAGTCCTCCAGGGCGCGCTCGAAAGTAAAAACACAGCCCGAAGCAGTAGCACACCTGCTAAGATAGCAGAAAGTGCTATTGATTTCGGGTGTAGTTGTTTTATACTTGCAGCTTTTTTGCTTCCAGTTAATATTTGATGGAGTTAAAGCTGTCAACCTGGATGAAAACTAGCAGAGTATAGCTGTATTAAAAAAGATGGGGGGATAAACGACCGTGGCCAAAAAGAATGAAGCAGAAATAGCAGAAACTCCAAGTGGGTTTAACTTCCTCAACTTCTTCCAAGGAACAAGAGAAGAACTAGAGAAAGTAGTTTGGCCCAGTCGCAAGCAACTAGTCAGCGAATCAGCTGCCGTGTTGTTAATGGTGACACTCTCAGCTTCTTTAATATATTTGGTTGATGGATTGTTTTCTTGGGCAGCAAAGCAGGTATTCTGATGACTTCTGCAACAGACGAACCAACGAACTCGGCGTTGCAGTCAGAGGAAACAGCAGAAGCAGCGTCAAAAGAAGCACGCTGGTATGCAGTACAAGTAGCCTCAGGCTGCGAAAAACGGGTCAAAACTAACTTGGAGCAGCGCATCCAAACTTTTGATGTGGCCGATAAAATTGTCCAAGTAGAAATCCCTCATACACCATCAGTGAAAATTCGCAAAGATGGTAGCCGTCATCATACAGAGGAAAAAGTATTTCCTGGCTATGTGTTAGTACGGATGATGTTGGATGATGATACTTGGCAAGTAGTACGCAATACATCCCATGTAATTAACTTTGTGGGAGCGGAACAAAAACGTGGCACAGGCAAAAGTCGTGGTCACGTTAAGCCATTACCCTTAAGCCACTCAGAAGTAGAACGCATATTCAAACAAACCACCGAACAAGAGCCAGTTGTCAAAATTGACATGGCGACAGGTGATAAGATAGTTGTGCTTTCTGGCCCATTTAAGGACTTTGAAGGTGAGGTAATTGAGGTTAGTCCAGAACGGAGTAAACTAAAAGCCTTACTATCGATTTTCGGGCGAGATACACCAGTAGAACTGGAATTTAATCAGGTAGAAAAACAGAGCTAAATACAAATGGCGAAGAAAGTAGTAGCGGTCATTAAACTGGCCCTGAATGCTGGAAAAGCCAACCCAGCACCCCCAGTTGGCCCTGCATTGGGTCAACATGGTGTGAACATCATGATGTTCTGCAAAGAGTACAACGCCAAAACAGCAGACCAAGCTGGCATGGTAATTCCTGTAGAAATTTCGGTTTATGAAGACCGGAGTTTTACATTTGTACTCAAAACGCCACCAGCATCCGTACTGATTCGCAAGGCAGCGAAAATTGAAAGAGGTTCTAACGAACCCAACAAAAAGAAAGTTGGCTCAATCACCTCCGCTCAGTTGCGGGAAATTGCCCAAACAAAACTACCTGACCTCAACGCCAATGATATAGATGCGGCGATGAGCATTGTGGCAGGGACAGCTAAAAATATGGGTGTCACCATCACAGATTGATGATGATGCGTTTTGAGCGAAAAATTCAGATCACATCAAAAATCAATCCGAAATTTAAAATCTAAAATCCACGCATTGAATCGGGGGAGAAGCAAAGCTTCGTAAGTTACCCCAGGAGATAAAAATGACAAAAAAAGTATCCCGACGCTTGCAAGGACTGCAAGCCAAGGTAGAAGATAGAGAATACACACCTTTAGACGCTTTATTACTTCTGAAAGAAACTGCCACAGCTAAATTTGCTGAAGCAGCAGAAGCACATATACGCCTAGGTATAGATCCAAAATATACAGACCAACAATTGCGTACCACAGTCGCACTACCCAAAGGTACAGGGCAAATTGTCCGGGTAGCAGTGATTTCCCGTGGGGAGAAAGTAGCAGAAGCCTCCAATGCTGGTGCTGACATAGTTGGTTCTGAAGAACTAATTGACGAAATCCAAAAAGGGCGCATGGATTTTGACAAATTGATCGCCACACCAGATGTAATGCCGCAGGTGGCAAAACTTGGTAAATTGTTAGGCCCTCGTGGTTTGATGCCATCACCAAAAGGTGGTACAGTCACATTTGACGTAGCAAGTGCGATCGCGGAATTTAAAGCAGGTAAATTAGAATTCCGGGCTGACCGTACAGGTATAGTCCATGTTATGTTTGGTAAGGCAACCTTCGCGCCTGAAGATTTATTGATTAACCTGAAGGCGTTGCAAGAGACGATTGACCGTAACCGTCCTTCAGGAGCAAAAGGCCGCTACTGGCGTTCAATTTATGTGTCTGCCACAATGGGACCATCAATTAAACTCGATATTGCTGCTCTACGAGATTATAAACTGACTGAAGCTGCTTAATTTAGTTAAGTAGAGAGTGGGTAGTAGGAATTTACCAAACTCACCACTCTCCCCAAAATTTAATAAGCAAAGCCGGAGACCGCAGGTGCTAATCGCTTAATATCCTGCCTAGGTAAAGCTCTATTGCCAAAAGCGAGACTCATAATTGTTTCTTGTCATGGCAGCCAGAGTATTAATCCTCAACCCCGGCTAACATAGCTGGGGTTTGTTGTTATGCCCTAGTCAGATAAAAATCATCACAGAGAAATCGACAATTATTTTCGGGAGGTGAAACCGACATGGGTAGAACACTAGAAAACAAAAAAGAGATAGTAGCTGATCTCAAACAAACTTTGAGTCAGTCAACTTTGGCACTGGTAATTGACTACCAAGGGCTGACAGTTGCCGAAATTACCGACTTACGGCGGCGGTTGCGTCCTACTGGCACTAGCTGCAAAGTGACTAAAAACACTTTTATGGGTATTGCCATTAAAGACGATGAAAAATGGCAACCCCTGTCGGAGTTGTTGAAAGGTGCTTCTGCCTTTTTATTAGTTGAAGAAGATTTTTCTTCTGCAATTAAAGCTTATCAAGACTTCCAAAAAGCCTCTAAGAAGACAGAACTTCGCGGTGGCGTAATGGATGGTCGCTTGCTCCAAGCACCGGATGTCAAGGCTTTAGGAGACTTGCCATCTAAAGAAGAACTCATGGCTCAAATTGCTGGAGCTATCAACGCTTTGGCAACAAAAGTCGCTGTGGGTATCAACGAAGTTCCCAGTGGACTGGCGCGTGCTTTGCAAGCTGTCGCTGATAAAGAAAATAGTGGCGATGAGAGTGCTAGTGAGGAATAGATAAAGGGTGATATAAACCCAATTACCTATTACAAACTCAACAATTACCAAAAAAACAAATCAAAATTACGGGAGTAATATAAATGTCTACTGCAACCGACCAAATTCTAGAACAATTGAAATCTTTGACCTTGTTGGAAGCTTCCGAGCTAGTTAAGCAAATTGAAGAAGCTTTTGGTGTAAGTGCTGCTGCACCTGCTGGTGGAATGATGATGATGGCTGCTCCTGGTGCTGCTGCTGCTGAACCAGTAGAAGAAAAAACCGAGTTTGATGTAATTCTAGAATCTGTACCAGCTGATAAGAAAATTGCTGTACTGAAAGTTGTACGGGAAATCACTGGTTTGGGTCTGAAAGAAGCAAAAGACTTGGTAGAAGCTGCACCTAAAGCAGTTAAAGAAGCGATCGCTAAGGACGCTGCTGAAGACGCTAAGAAGCGGATTGAAGAAGCTGGCGGTAAGGTAGCAGTTAAGTAATTAAGTCAGAAAGTAGAAGATACTTACATTCTACTTTCGTCATGAATTACTTAAATATTCTTGAATAAAAAAAGGGGTCTAATTAGACTCCTTTTTTGTTGCTAATCCAACGATATTAAACACAGTTGTCATCTGGAAGCACGTAGATATAGCGATCGCTCTTTTCCCTCTTTAGTGAGTTACAAGAACCCCACCCCCAACCCCCTCCCCGCAGGCAAGGAGGGGGCTATGATATATCTCATGTGATGAAGAAACGCCATAACACACCCTACCAAAGTTGATTATCTGACAGAGAAGGCTTCACTGAATCGACGAGTTACAGGTTCTATGATGAAAGTCAAAATTGATTTTTTACGTGTCACAATTTCACCTGTAGCTGCCATTCCTGGGGTAAATGCTACCTCTTCTCCTCGAACACTTAGAAAGTGTTTTTTCAGTTTGATTCTAGTAGGAAAAACTAAACCTAAATCTTTATCAATAGTGGCGTTGGGACTGACTTGGACAACTTCACCATCAATAGTTCCGAATTCTTGGAAAGGGAAGGTAGCGATTTTCACTTTTGCTTTCATTCCTTTTTGGATAAAGCCAATATCGCGGTTGAGGACTTTCACTTCTAACTGAATTTCTTCCCCTTCCGGTAAGATTGACAGCAATTCTTCCCCTGCTTGTACTGGCCCTTTAGTGGCTTTAATTTTATAGATAGTACCTGCTACTGGAGCTTTGATAGTTTCTCCATCTTTTTCTTTTCTGGCTTGCTCCAACTGACCAGCCATATTAGTGAGTTCTTCTTGACGCTGATTTATCTGGGTTAAAATTTCGCTTTTGCGTTCTGATGCTACACGTTGTGCTTGGCTACGGGCGGCTTGGTAGGCTTCTTCGACTTGGCGAATTTCTTGAACTTGAGCTGCTATATCTTTTTGTAGGGATGTAACTTTGTCTTGCGCTTCTGTTAATCGATTTTGGGCATTTGTTACTTCGTCTTTAGCCCTGGTGATATCCGTCTGGGTGCGATTTAGTCTTTCTTTTGCTTCTAGATAATCAACTCTGGGAACAGCACCAGGAGTAATTAAGGTGCGGAGATTTTCTTCGCGGCTTTGGGAAATTTCTAGATTACTTTCTACCTTGACACGGATGTTTTCGGCATTGACAAGGTTCGTTTTAGCATTAATAACGCTGGTTTTGGCACTGGCGAGATTATCTTGCAATCGTGTAAAGCGGACTTTTGCTTGGTCGATAAGTGCTTTTTGACGATTAGCTTCGGCTTCTGCGGCTGCTTGACGTGCTTGGTAGTCACGCAGCCGGGATTTTAGTAGTTCATCTTGGATGTCTGTAGTAGTGGTTTGACCACCAATGCGTTCTGCTTGCAAACGCTGCAAATCTTCTCGAATTAATTTAGTGCTTTGAGCTAGGCGTGTGACATCGGTTTGTTTTAGTTCTAGGTCACGCTGAATCAGGGCTTGATCTTTGGTGACGATATCGCCTTCTTTCACCTTGATAGAAACAATATCGCCATTACCTAGAGATGTAACTGGACGTACCTGGGTGGAAGCGATTAATTCCCCTTGTCCAACTGCTACTTCGTCGATTTCTGAGAAACCAGCCCAGGCGATCGCGCCAAATACTACTAAGCTAATTGTTCCTGCTAATAATCTAGTGTAAAGCGGCGGTAATTCCTTAACGGCTTTACCCAGTTCGTAGGATAGTTGATCTTCTGGTCTAGCAAATTGTTCTTTGGTTTGACGTGCTTGAGCAGCATTGGCTGCTAGGGAATTTTTCATATTGGGGACTGGGGATTGAGAATTGGGGATTGGGGCTTGGGAATTGGGAATTGGGACTTGGGGATTGGTATTCTGTTATATCCCATGACCCATTCCCTATGCCCCATAACCAAACTTAAACTGCTAAATATCGCCGTAAAAAACTTTCTAGGGTTTCTAAAGAGAAATTGAAAGTTTGCTCTATGTTAGCTATTTCCTCTTTTCTACAGAAAAACTCATTGGACAGTAATGTCCGAAAAGTTCCTAAACTCTGTTGTGCTTTTGGATTAATTAATCCCAACACACCTCGTAACCCATCCACTACTAATAATGGAGAGTTAATTACAATTGGCTCTTTATTCAAGATGCGACTAAAAATTTGGGGAATATCCTCATGAAATAAAATCTCTGGCCCTCCGACTGGAAATATTTGGTTAACAGCACCGCCAACAGTGATTGAATCTACTACTATCCTGGCTAAATCATCCGTACTGACGATGGAAGTACGGTTTTTAGGGTCGCCAATCAATAGATATAACCCTGTTTCGCGGAATCTTTCTGCCAAGGGAAGCAAGTTAGATGCTAATCCAGCCGGACGGAAAATAGTGTAATTGATACCACTAGCAGCTAAATAGCGTTCTACAGCCCGTTTAGCTTTAAACACGGGAGCATCTTCATACCCCCGTTCAGCTCCTAGTACAGAAATAAAGACAAAATGCTGTACTCTATTAGCTTTAGCCTGATCAATCAGTTCAATATTAGCCCGGTAATCTAGGGCAAGAGCATCACTATCAGAACCGTGGGTGCTGATTATATATTGAACACCCTGACAAGCTTTGGCAATATCTTTTTCATACCTTAAATCACCGATAAAGATGTCTGCACCTCGGTGTTCTAATTCGCCATAACGTGACATGAGGCGGACAAATGCCCGCACAGACAGCTCTCGTTGGCGTAGGAGTCGCACAACTCGACGACCAATATCTCCCGTTGCTCCAGTTACCAAAAACATAATTATTAGGGATTAGGGATTAGGGATTAGGGATGGGTAGTTCTGAGTCATGTTAGCGGTAGTGGGGCGTTTAGCCCGTTCTGAGTGAATTTTTCACTCGTTACTCGGTACTTCTGACTCAGCACTGTGTTCCAGTCCCCAATATCTAATCTAAAATCTCAACTTTAAAATTCCACAATTACTGGTGTATGGTCGCTAGGTTGGGGTAATTTTCTGGGGGTGATGTCAATAGTGCAGCTTTTTGCTTGCTCGTATAATACAGATGTCAAATAGTGATGATCAATGCGCCAACCCAAGTTGCGACGGAAGGCGGCGGTGCGATAGTCCCACCAACTGAAGTTTCCGCCTTCGCTGGTAAATTTGCGAAAGGCATCAGCAAAGCCTAATTCTAGAATATCTCGTAAGGCCTGGCGTTCTGCTTGAGAAGCCATGATGTGATTTTCAGCTTTGACTTGTTCGTGAATATCTCTGGCTTCTAGAGCAATATTAAAGTCGCCACACATACAGATGGCAAGTTCAGATTGCAGAAGTGTTTGCAAATATTCCCGCAGCACCGTCAACCAGCGTAGTTTAAATTCGTATTTCTCACTACCAACAGATGAACCATTGGGAACATAGAGGTTTAGAATCCTCACACCATCTATTACACCAGTAATTACCCGTTTTTGCTCGTCCCATGCTGGATCAATGTCTGGTAACAATACTGTGAATCCGGTAGTAACATCTTTAAGCGGTTGCTGGCTAATTAAGGCTACACCGTTATAGGCTTTTTGTCCTGACACATACAGGTGATAGCCTAAATCTTCTAAAGGCGATCGCGGAAAATCCGCATCTACAACTTTGGTTTCCTGCAAACAGAGAACATCAACAGGATTTTGTCGTAACCAATCAATAACTTGTTCTAGACGAGTGCGAATCGAGTTGACATTCCAAGTAGCGATTTTCATTAGTTAATTAACAGTGTCTGTATAGAGAACAAATTTTTAACGATGATTTTTTTAGAATTATTTAATATTTATCAGGTTTCTTTATTTTTAGCCATTTTCTCTAAATGGACACCATAAAAAATTGATCCCATCTGTAATTTTTAGTATTGTTAGCTACAAAATTTCACTATATTGTGAGTTCTGCTACAAAATATTTTACTAGTTTCTGATCCCCAAGGTAGATGAAACTTAGAATACATGAGTTATATTTAAAAGGCGGTGGGTTAGTGACGTATGACGCATGATCTCAAATTAACCAAGATTACCCTTTCAGGTATCAATTAGGTTAATTTAAATTGCAAAATTGTCAGTAATAATTTTATTTCCTCATAATATTATTGAAGATTTTTATTGTGGGGAGCATCTTACCGACAGAACCAAAACAATCTATGAAAATCGCTCAAGTTGCCCCCCTGTGGGAACAAGTTCCACCTCCCAATTATGGAGGGATTGAACTGGTAGTGAGTCACTTGACCAATGAATTAGTACGTCGTGGTCATGAGGTTACATTATTTGCTTCTGGTGATTCTCAAACCCTGGCTAATTTAGCAGCAGTTTATCCGCGTGCATTACGCTTCGACAATACAGTCCAAGAGTATGCAGTATATGAAACTCTAGAACTTAGCCAAGTTTACCAACAAGCAGAGGAATTCGACCTGATTCATTCCCATATAGGGATTTCGGCATTACCCTTGGCGAGTTTGGTTTTAACGCCGACAGTACACACCCTGCACGGTAGTTTTACTAAAGATAACCAGAACGTTTTTAGTCATCACCAAAAGCAGCCATACGTCAGTATTAGCAACGCCCAACGTCAAATTAATCTCAACTATATTAAAACCGTTTATAACGGGATTGAAACAGCAGATTATCCATTCATTGCCCAACCACAAGAACCCCCATACTTAGCATTTTTAGGGCGATTTTCTCCCGAAAAGGGGCCACAATATGCGATCGCAATTGCTAAAAAAACTGGCTGGCAATTGAAGATGGCGGGGAAAGTTGATGTAGTCGATGCCAATTTTTTTGAACAAGAAATTTTTCCCCATATAGATGGGCAGCAGATAGAATATTTAGGCGAAATTAACCATACACAAAAAGCTCAATTACTTGGTAACGCTGCAATAACTCTTTTCCCTGTTAGCTGGCAAGAACCTTTTGGATTAGTGATGATTGAATCAATGGCGACTGGTACACCAGTAATTGCCATGAATCGAGGTTCTGTAAGAGAAGTGATAGAACAAGGCAAAACAGGTTTTATTTGCGAAACCTATGATGAAATGGCTCAGATGATTCCGGCGGCTCTGGAATTAAATCGTAGCCAGTGTAGAGAATATGTAGAAGACAAATTTAGTGTTATCCAAATGGTTAACAAATATGAAGCCGTCTATGAACAAGTGATCAATAATCAAATCCAATTAAATGGCTATATTCATGCGGCTCAAATCTAATTTTAAACAACAACTTTTTTTAACATTTTTCAACAATAATTTTTTGAAGAGGACATTGGTATGATGAGTATGCGAGCAAACAATTGCCCATGTTGCGGTGGTTCTCTCCTGCGCCACGTTCGTCACAGTGAATTGTATTGGTTCTGTTTGTCTTGCCGACAAGAAGTTCCGCTTTTAAATACTAATCGCTTACCAAATGTGGACACTCGCAACACTAGTGTAGTTGCTCAATCTTCTGTGAGTGCTGAGTTATGAGTGCTGTTAGCGGTAGCGGGGCGTTGAGCAGCGTGCTGTTAGCGGTAGCGCAGCGTTTAGCCGGTTATGAGTTGTGTTAGCGGTAGCGCGGCGTTTAGCGGGTGCTGAGTTGTTTCTTTCCTCTGTACTGTAATCTCTTAGTTTTTAAATATGTAATTTTTAGCTCTACCTGATAAAATCAGGTGGAGCTAAATTAATAGGTAGAAGGCTGTGTTAGCAGCATTACTTTATGGTCAAGAAGATTTACGCTTAGAACAGGTTGCAGACCCCTCTCCAGATTTAGGTGAAGTAGTAATTAAAGTAGGGGTTGCTACTACTTGTGGTACAGATTTAAAAGTTTGGCGGCGTGGTGGTCATGCCAAGATGTTGAAACTGCCAACTTTGTTTGGTCATGAAGTAGCAGGGCAAATTGTCGCAGTAGGTGGAGGTGTGACAGGTTGGCAAGTAGGCGATGGGCTACGCCCCACCGTAGGCGATCGCGTCGTCGCCAATAACTCTGCACCCTGCATGAAATGTTTTTTTTGTCAACGTCAAGAATATTCTCTATGTCCCCATTTAACTTGGAATAACGGCACATTTGCGGAATATTTAAAAATTCCTGCCCCCATTGTGCAGCATAATATGTTGCGCGTTCCTGATAAGTTGCCATTAGCATTGGCAGCAATGACTGAACCTTTGGCTTGTGTGCTGCATGGAATCGCCCGTTCTAATGTTAAACCCAAAAATAGAGTAGTTGTTTTGGGCGATGGGGCAATTGGGTTAATGTTTGTGGCAACTTTGGCGGAGACTACTGAGGTGCTGCTGTGGGGAGGTAACGACCACAGACTAGAAATTGGTCAAAAACTTGGTGCAGCTAAAACCTTTAACTATCATCAAATACTAGATATTCCTGGTGTGGTGAAAGAACTTACCGAAGGTTGGGGTGCAGATGTGGTGATTGAAGCGACGGGAGTACCCAGCGTTTGGGAAACTGCGATCGCCTGCGCCCGCCCTGGTGCTACCGTTAATTTATTCGGTGGCTGTCCACGAGATACAACAATTACCGTCAACACAGAACAATTACACTACAGCGAACTCACCTTAAAAGGCGTATTTCACAACACCCCGGAATATGTGCGGGCTGCGCTGTCATTGATTGCTAGTCGTAAAATACCCTTTGAATTATTGATTAGTGAACAGCGACCATTAAAAGATTTAGAACAAGTTTTTCATGATATGAAAGCGCGGAAAGTAATAAAAGTGGCTATTAATTCTTAAGAAGAAAATAAGGGATTTAATATGGCACTAATAAGTTTATTAATTATAGGTTTTCTTCTGGATTTGCAAATAGAGATGTTAAATTACGTCTGGCACTGACAACTCTAACAATTTCAATTCCGTCATTAGTAATTATGTAGAAAATAATATATCCATCTAATGGAAGTCCTCTTAAGTCTGGAAGCAAATCTTGATATTTTCTCCCCATATGAGGAAAGCTAACGAGTTGTTGACATTTTTGATTAAACGCATATAAAAGTCGCTCACCAGCCTCAACATTTTCTACCGCGAAGTAATCTGCAATAGCTTGTAAATCACGAGAAGCAGGTAGTGAGATAATATACCGATTCATTTTTCAGCCTTTTTTGCTTGCTGCAACTGTGTTAAAAGCTGATTCACAAAAGTTTCACCATCAATTCCTTCTCCCCTTTCAAGTGATGCTATCCCTTCATCAATCTTGGTGCGAGTTTCTTCAAGCCACCCTTGATTAGAAATAGTCTCTTCTTCTAAAAGGCGTAATGCACTTTTAATTACTTCATCAACGCTGTGGAATCTCCCTGTGGCTAGCAAAATTTGAATTATCTGTTCTTGCTCTGGGCTTAAGGTAATACTCATAACTATTCTATTTCTTGCCTTTCTCTTATGATAGAGCGTTTATATAGCGTTGCCTTGTCTGCTGAGGTACAAATTTATCTGTTTTTATCCTCATCTATCCGTTGTCAAGACACCTTACCATTCTAATTTGACATTATCTTTCTATAAAACGGGAATCCTATAGTTATCCCTTCATTGTCACCACACAATGAAGAAATTTTTCTGTGATTCCCGTATAGGAAAATGCTCAAAAAATCTCAGCTTAACTTTTTGATTTGCGCCTGTTCTCTAGTTTCTGGGCTAGGCGCGGGAATGCTATTTGATACCAAAGCAAATGCTTTACCAGGACAAAGTACAGAGGAAGTTGGTACTTGGATTAAAGCTCATCCCACCCTACGCCCTGGTAGGGGAGAGAAATTATATATTCAAAAGAGTGATACAGCAGCCCAGCGATTTACTTTTCAGGCTTCCGTATTGCCTCCGGGTAGAGTAGAATTCACCAAAGACCGGAGTAGGATTCGCTACGAGCGTCTAGCTATGTACGATGCTGTTAACGGCATGAGTTTTCAGCGTTTGCAAGAATCATTGCGGGTAATTTACGGTTTAGATATTTATCAAGACTTTAAAAATGCTCAACCCATCTATGAATATCCTAACCAGAGTGCAATTAACTCGGCGCGTTTTGCGAAAACTCCTATTAGAGAAGCTTTAAGGGGAGAATTACGAGTAGGCGATCGCTACGCCTATTGGATAGAAATTGCCCAACCACGAACCGGTAAGGCTTTCACAGGCCAAATGACTGTTTTACTCAAAACTGACTTAGATAAGTTAGAAGCAGAACTGCGAAATCGTTAGTTAGGATATGACAGTCCTAATTAGTTTTGAGAAACTAGAACCCCGACTCTTTTGAAAAGTCGGGGTTTTGTTGTTCAGATTGCTAAGTTTTGCACTTGCAACTAAAAATCACCCACTTGGCTAGGCTACGTTCATTAGTGTATAAATTGACGTTGTTGATTGCTGAGTAGGATTAATTTCAATAGTTAATCAAATTACCAAACGATTGCTAGGAGGATTGTAATACCAAACTGGAGTGCAATTGAAGCTATTTTTGTACGCCAACCCCACGCACAACAGTTGGGAGAATTGGCAGCTTGTTTAGCACGCCTCAACTCTTGGTCACAAAAAAATGCTAACCGTGAATTAGTTCCAGTATTGTTAGAAGAAAGTCAATACTTCTCGGTTAGAAAACTTAAAATGATTTTACTCACGAAGTTCTCAGGTTTTTAGCCATGTTACCCTCCACTAATTTTGGCAATAAATAAGCTTAACCGAGAGGTATTGAGAAGAAAGTTTGTTGTATTTGTCTTTGGTACAACAAAAAAATGAGACAAATAATTTTGAATTAAATCAACTCCAAGAATTACTACAGGGATGGAAACAAGACTGGATAAATATTTGGGACAAGCCAACAGAGACAGCACGTATTGCGGCGGCTGCATCTACTTGGTCACAGCGAGTATTGGATATGTCTGGGTTGCTGACCTCTGAATCTATGAGTGCTTAGTCTCAAGTTATCTATTTCCTACTACCTAAAAACTTCCAGAAGGCGGGATTTGCCAAACGCCAGAAAAAATACTTTCCACAGCTAAAGCAATTCTCAGCAAATCTTCCTTGAGTAATGGCGGCCAATCTACACCAGCCCTCCGTCCTGCTACAAATAGCTGCTGCGCCTTAATACTTAATTGATAAAGGGCAAAAGTTAGCTCTTTATCTAGGCTGGGGGATTCTTTCAGGGCTTCAAACACCACTTTCAAAGCTAATAAAATCGAGGTGATTTGACCGGGTACAGGTGGCTTTCCCCACTTCATCCGCGTCAATAAGGCATCTGAGCTATCCTCAGTTGCTGTTGTTTGCCCTACTAGGAGTTTGCGAGCTGTTTCGTAATTCATCTATCCAGCGTAGCGTAAGTTTTTACACAGTATAGATACTTGGTTATGCGCTATCTTTTGCTATATGGAATGTCACCGTTTGGTGCTAAGTCCTCAAGGGCAATGTCTGACGACAAGCCAATTTAATCTACGCATCCCGTAAGTCTAGGATAAATATATCCTTATATGTTGTATGTAACATTAAGATTCCGCTTGAATTTGTCTGACGACTGTCAGGGCGGAATAACTTACCCCGGCTGTACCTTCTCCTGGATGGGTGGAGTCACCGACTAACCATAAGGCCTGGATGGGTGTACGATTAGCAAAACCAAAGGGGCCAAAGGTGGGGATTCTTTGACCAATACCGCCAACTATACCGCGATCGCGCCCTGTGAAGTTGGCAAAAGTTCGGGGTGTGGCAGCTTCTTGATAAACTATGGTTTCTGGTTTGAGATAGAAGTATTGAGCTAGTTTAGCGATCGCTTCTTGGGTAAACTTTTGTTTGAGTCCTGAATAATCTTCAGTACGCCACCACTGTTCAGGGTCTACAAAGGATGAGGTGATAATTGTGGCTTTCCCTTCTGGTGCGCGACCATCACCCGCGTGACTGACTGACACAAACAAAGAATTATTCTCCCCAATCTCTCCATCCGCATCATACATAAACTGCAAGTGGGGCGGACAATCCAAAGGAATAGCACTAGCATCTACTCCTAGATACACTACAAATGCGCCGGATGCTTGGGGTAGCTTTTCCACACGCTGTTTATAGCCAAAAGGGGCTTTTTTTCCTAATAGTTGCACTAAGTTTTGAACGGTGACGTTAGCAACTACATGATCTGCGGTTTCCGTCCAAACTTCGCCTGTTTTTTGATTTCTGATGACAACAGCCGTAGCTTTGCCATTTTCGACTGTGATTTTTTCGACAGTGTGGCGCATTAATAATTTACCACCGTCTCTTTCTAAAGCTTCAACTAGGCGATCGCTTAATACCTGCATACTACCCTGGAGGTGAAATAATCCTTGGGGTAGTTGGGATACACTCAAGGCTGTAGCGGCGTAAAGTAAAGCTGTTTCTTCAGCACTGACTTGAGAATATAGCTTGAGTTGTAAATCTAAAAATGTCCTGAGTCGTCGTTCATTTCCCAACCCAAATAATCTTAAAGCATCACCCACAGTTAACAAGGTGAAGGGTGCAGTAATAAATGTACTCGGACGTACCGCTTGAATTAACTGTCCTAAATCCCACAAATTACGCGGTGGTAGAACAGGGTCACGCCCCTGAAATTCCCAACTGGCATTAAATAGAGTCGCCATCAACTGCCAAAAAGGTTCACTACCAGGAAACTGCCTTTGCCGTTCTTCCCGCCATTTCTCAAGGTCACGCCAGACATTAATCGGTGTATTTTCCCCAGGTAAAAAGACTGCACAAGCTGGGTCACAAGGGATTGCATCTGGTAAATCTATTTCTAGTTCCGAAAATATCCGATGATGGATTCCTCCTGGTTCTAAACCTGCTACCTGGGTTGCACCAACATCAAAGGTAAAGCCTTGGCGTTTAAATGTGGAAGCACAGCCGCCTGGAACAATGGCTTGGTCTAGAATTAACACGCTGTAACCACGATGGGCTAATAATGCAGCCGCCGTCAGTCCACCAATTCCCGCACCAATGACGACTACACGAGGTTTACTTTGATCAACAAAAATATTAGACATTAATATGAGTGTTACAAAAATTAATATTCCTACTCATAATTTTACAAGCTAATCGCAGTGAAGTAGAGGCGATCGCCGAAGAAGAAACTTGTAATATTCTCATTTTGACAATGCCTACTCCACTCTCGTCAAAGAGTAGAAATGTTATGCTGACTAGCGAACACATTTAAGCTCAAGTCTATGAAAACCAGGAGCTTTACGGTTATTGTCTACAAAGAAGATGATATGTATGTGGCTGAATGCCCAGAAGTTGGCACAGTAGATCAGGGAGAAACAATTGAACAGGCGATCGCAGGTTTGCGAGAAGCCACGCGGCTTTATTTGGAAGAATTTCCCTCACCTGAAACATCTCCCAGATTTGTGACTAGCATTGAGATTAGCTATGCCTAAAATGCCACGCATATCCAGCAGAGAAGTGATTCGGGCATTAGAACGTTTAGGATTCGAGCAAGTTCGCCAAACTGGTAGCCATGTTGTGATGAAAAAGGCTACTTCAGATGGTGAAATTGGCTGTGTTGTACCTTTGCATAGAGAACTGAAAATTGGCACTTTAAGTGGCATTCTTAAGCAAGCACAAGTAACAATAGAAGAATTGATTGAGAATTTGTAAGATCAGGTTTAAGGGTAAAATCTACAAATCCTGTGCTAAATAGGTGATTACCCGCATTTTTCACAAACAGTAGGGGCGGGTTCACAGATATACTCGAATCATTCACGAAGATTTCGCTCAACCCGCCCCTACGGACTCTAAACTGAGGTTGCAAGAATTGGTGAGAAATCCGGGGTATCCCCTCAAAATTTAGGGGAAGGTATTTTATTCAGGAATAGTAGATTTAGTTTTTTATATTTGAATAACCGTAAATATACTGTCCCAAAGCATTAGCTAGGCACGAAGGTTTAGCTAAATAAGTGTTAATATTAGCTTCTTTTAGCAACCTTTGCACATATTCCCAGTAAAACTCACCGCCCCCACCTGTAATAATTACATCTGTCACTTTTTCTGGCAACCAAGCAAATAAGCGACTACAAGTTTCGCGTGCAAATTGCTCAATTAAGTTAGGAAGTGAATCATCTATTTTAGTAAGTTTATTAGCACATTTAGGAAGATATAATCCCTTGCTATTTGGTTTTTTAACGGCAGCAATTAGGTCTAATAATGGAGTATCAGCACCTTTTATTTCTGCTGCAATTATCTCATAAAACTTACTCATTCCAAACTCTTCACTCTTGCAAGCATCTCTAACACATTTAAAATTATCGACTATAAGCAAATTAATGTTTTGATGACCAATATCAACAACAGCTAATGGAGCTTTTGTAAAATCAGGATTACCTGATCTTTTAATACGTTGACATCCAAGCCAAAGGAAACTACCATAACCTTCTGGTATTATCCACACCTTAGAAATATTCAAATCCACTGCTGAATCACAAAATTTAATGAAATGGTTGCCAGTAATGATATTAATTAACTGTGCTTTCTCACTTTCAAATTGCTGTGGAGAGAAAAAAGGTAAACTCATTACTACAGATATTTCATCTTTGAGTTTAAAGTAGCCGGCTACAGTTAATACTTTTACTAGTGCATCTTCCAGTTTAGATTGACCAATACCGAAATTTGCACCATAATCAGCTGCTAATTGACCCATAGCATAACCGCTACCTTGATGTTCTATCCACAGATTTAGTAAAGGATGATCAGTCGGTCTAGACTCAAATACACCATTTTCGATGTCTTCAACTGAAATTGGCTTGACATTAGAAGGGATGAAGACCACATTTTCAGGATCGCACATCACACAAGCTTTCGTAAAACTTCCACCTAAATCAATACTGAGGATAGTTTTCTTGTCAATATGACTGATAGTAGTTTCATAATGAGCATTAATGTGCGTAATTTTACCATTATCATTGTTGGGATTAAAAGTGTTAATTGGTGGAGTTACTTTTATTGCTGTTAAAAGACGTGCATAGTAGTCATCTGGAACAATAATTAAATCCTCTTTTAATTGAGAAAGAACTTGATTAGTTTGTTCTACTGCTGATTGAAATATGTTTAAAGTATCTGCTGTAGGTTCTCCATCAATTTCCCACATTAAATAAATAAGATTTTGCTGCAATCTTATTGCTAACCTCAAACAGTCTTTTTCTACTTCATTTAATGCGTGTTGACGAGTTAGATCATCAATCTGCCTTTTACTTTCATCAGCAAATTCATAATATTTCTTCTCTAAAGAAGCGTATTTGTCTGTTAACTCATTGGCAATTTTTCTGTGATGCTTGGCTTCTTCTCTGTCTTTTTCTCCAGCAGCATGAGCAGTAAAAGCACCTGCAACAGCATCAACTGCTGCCCTTATAGCACCGAACAAAAAAGGTAGTATAAAAATCATATGGTTTTTGACTAAATTATTTAGGAATGAGGAGGAAGGTAAGGCATTTGAGAATCAGGCAACAACTTACTATCTGCTGATGTGAGTCCTAAAGATTGAGCAATAGCAATTGATTCACGTAACCGTTCCATAGCTCCTTCTATCCCAGGTGCAAGTGGACGATTTATAATTTCTTGATTAATGGTTTTCATTTCAGCCAAGAAATCTAGATTTTTTTGGTGTTCATAAATCAGTTCATTTTCAATTTCTTGTAATCTTGCTAACTCTTGCTGCGTTAAAGATTCGTAATAAGTTCTTACCTTTTGTTTATGGTCTTCCAGGATTTTGAAAAACTCAATAACCATACCCGCAGCACCAACAACAGCTAACGCAGGTGCTACTGTGGTTAATGCGATCGCAATTGGTGGAAAAGCTGCTGCTACTGTTGTGGTTGCAAATGCCGTTGCACCCCCAACTGCACCACCCATGACGGTATCTTTTAATGTTGCTGTAGTCGCTTCCTGTGCAGAAATTTCCCCTCGGACTACGCGCATTGCATTAGTTAGAAGGGAAAAAGGTGCGGCTGTTACTGCACCAACAGCAGCCCCCAAAGGTGCAGCTTGAAAACCTGCTTTGACAGCACCTCTTAGGTTGTCAAACTGCCATTTGGCATCTAATCTCATTTTCTCCTGCCAAGTCATGGTTTTATCACCACGAGCGATATTATCTTTGGCATTCTCCCATTTGATATTGTTGGGATTGTTAGAACCACCTTTGCTATGAGGTTCGATATGACTAGCGTGTTTACCGTCTAGATACTTTTCCGCATTGCTAGCCGCAGATTTTCCGTCAACACCTGCACGTTGAGATGGGGGAATCTTCTCTAACATTTCTTGGGCTTGCACACTGGTTCTTGAAGGTTCACCAGGTCTAATTCCACCCCTATATAATCTGTTAGCTGAAGGTAAATCCTGTAAGTTGGCGTGTTGAATCTTGGTTGTAGCGGCAGCGTTGACAGCAGAATTAGAATGAGAATCGTCAGACATGGATGACTACCTTCCTCATTAGAGACTTAAGTATAATTATTTATATATTATAAATAAGCTGTATTATATATGTCATCATTTTCTTTAGTATTCTAACCCAAACTTACATATGAATTGGAAAATTCAGGTAATAGCAACTTTGAATTTCAAAAAAAGTCTGTTTTATTTTTGACAATCATTTATCCTTAAGTTCCCCTAAAGCTGCACTTGGTTTCTGCTGGCAAATTAAGATAAAGAAGTAAGAGCTATCTTCACTCACCACTACCCATGACCTCAACCCTGTTAAAATTTCCGCGCCTTAACGCCCCCAAAATACATCAGTTACCCAATGGCTTGACCATCATAGTTGAACAAATGCCGGTGGAAGCTGTAAACCTCAACTTGTGGATCAATATTGGTTCAGCAGTGGAGTCTGATGAAATTAACGGCATGGCTCACTTTTTAGAGCATATGATTTTTAAGGGAACTGAGCGAATTGCTAGCGGTGAGTTTGAACGACAAATAGAAGAACGTGGTGCTGTCACTAACGCCGCCACGAGTCAAGATTACACCCATTACTACATCACCACCGCCCCCAAGGATTTTGCTGAACTAGCTCCCCTGCAAATAGATGTAGTATTAAATGCTAGTATTCCCGATGAACCATTTGAACGGGAACGATTGGTAGTTTTAGAAGAAATCAGACGTTCTGAAGATAACCCCCGCCGCCGCACCTTCCGCCGATCAATGGAAGCAGCTTTTGCAGAGTTACCTTATCGCCGTCCAGTCTTGGGGCCGGAATCTGTGATTTCCCAACTGACAGCCCAGCAAATGCGAGATTTCCACCATACTTGGTATCAACCCCGCTCCATGACGGCGGTAGCTGTGGGTAATTTACCTGAAGAAGAATTAATTGCAATCATCGCTGAAGGATTCACCCAAAACAATCCCAGTACCCAGTATCCAGTTCCCAGCCCCCAATCCCTTAATCTCGAACCTGCGTTTACCGAAATTGTTCGTCAAGAATTTATTGATGAAAGTCTCCAGCAAGCAAGATTAGTCATGCTGTGGCGAGTTCCGGGGATGAATCAGCTAGAGCAAACTTATGGCTTGGATGTGTTAGCAGGAATTTTGGCACACGGAAGGACATCAAGATTGGTACAGGATTTGCGGGAAGAACGGGGACTAGTTTCTTCTATTGGCGTGAGCAATATGAGTAATCGCCTACAAGGGACGTTTTATATTTCTGCTAAGTGTGAAGTAGAAAATTTACAAGCTGTAGAAGAAGCGATCGCAGAACACATCCGCCTATTACAAACAGAATTAGTCACAGAAAAAGAAATCGCCCGTGTACAAAAGCGCGTCGCCAACAGATTTATTTTCGCCAACGAAACCCCAAGCGATCGCACCGGCTTATATGGTTTTTATCATTCATTGGTAGGAGATTTAGAACCAGCATTCAACTACCCAGCCCATATTCAAGCCCAAGCAGCCCAAGATTTACTCTTAGCAGCTAATCAATACCTTTGCCCAGAAGCTTATAGTGTAGTTGTCATCAAACCAGAATGAATTAGTGAGTAGTGAGTGGGGTGTGGGAGAATACATAAGTTTCTCATTCCCTTCTCCCCAATTTAATGATGTGGACTGAAATCGATGCCCATATTAGCCGGGTAACTGGCGAAAAATTTCAGAGTCAACACAGGCGATCGCTTAGTGGTGGTTGTATTAACCAAGGTTACGCTGTCTCTGATGGTCAGATGACGTACTTTGTCAAGCTCAACCAAGCATCTCTAGTTGCTATGTTTGAGGCGGAGATGCTGGGGTTACAGCAGATGTACGATACTAATACAATTCTCGTACCAAAACCGATTTGCTGGGGTATAGCTGGGAATTCTGGTTATATTGTCCTGGAATGGCTGGAAATGGGAGGAGGTAACAGCAAATCCTGGGCGGAAATGGGACGCAAGTTAGCCGCGATGCACAAAGCCACCAGCCAGCAAGGTTTCGGCTGGGAGATGAATAACACTATCGGTTCTACACCCCAAATCAACACTTGGACAGCAGACTGGGTAGAATTTTATGCTAAACACCGTCTTGGCTATCAGTTCCAATTAGCAAGGCGACGGGGTGGTAACTTTCCCAAACAAGATGATTTACTAGCAGCTATTCCTGATTTATTGGCAGATTACCAAGTCCAACCTTCCTTAGTACACGGTGACTTATGGGGTGGAAATGCTGGGTGTACGGTTGCAGGTGAACCAGTGATATTTGATCCAGCCACTTATTTTGGCGATCGCGAAGTTGATATCGCCATGACAGAACTTTTCGGTGGTTTTCCAGCCGCTTTTTACCAAGGTTATAACGAAGTCTTCCCTTTAGATGCAGGCTACGAAACTCGTAAAACCCTGTATAACCTGTATCACATTTTGAATCACTTCAATTTATTTGGTGGTAGTTATGCTTCCCAAGTTAATCGCATGATTGAACAAATCCTGCGCGTAAGGAAAGAGGGATGAGTTACTCTCCCCCTGTCACCTGTCCCCTGTCACCTGTCCCCTGTCCCCTGTCACCTGTCACCTGTCCCCTGTCCCCTCTTTACTGACTATTAATAATCGAAGGTATCAATTGCTCAGGTTGAGGATTGAGAAATTGTTGCCAAGTTTTAATTTGTTCTTGCGCTGCACTATACACAGAAGTACCACGTGGAACTAATCGGGCAGTTTCAATACCTTTGGCTATATCTGAACTACCTTGAGTACGGGCAATATCTAATATTTGCTGACTCCATTGCTCAATAGCTATATTCGCATCCATCCGCAAGATGCTGTTGTTTGAAACTTTATCAGCTATTCGGATTGCTTCAACCAAAGCTTCGGGTGTACCAGTCTGTGCTACAGCCTTGGCTTGTGACCAGTTTTCCCTAGCGCGAATTTGACCTTGCCAATCTTCTATGGCTGTTTTTGCTTCACCAGCAAGCGATCGCCCGGAAGATGCTAGGGGTCTAGCAGCGTTAATTGCAGCCGCCAAATCTCCAGTTTGTGCCAAGTCTCGCGCTTGATCTAATAATGGCTGGTCTTGGATGCGCTGTACTCTCCCTACCCAAGTTCTAATTCTGCGGCGTGCTTCTGGATACAAGGCCCGACCCTGACGAATTTGACTAGCTTCGGCGATCGCTGCTTGCAAAGAATTAATATCACCTAAAAAGGCTATTTGTTCAGCCCTTTCTAAATAAGGTCTGTCTTCAATAGTTTCTACCTGTGCTTGCCAACGGTTGATGTCTTGTCTAGCTTCTGAACCACGGGGATTGCTTGTAGGTATTAACTGTGCTTCGGCAATAGCTGCGCTTAAATCGTTAATTGTGCCTTGATTTGCCAGCATCCGCGCTTTTTCTAGCCGAGACACATCTTCTATTTCTAACTGCCATCGGGAGATTAATTGTTGAGCTTCATTATAGACTGGTCGTGATGGCTCTATTTGTTGTGCCTGGATAATTGCTGCTTCTAAACCAGTTATATTGCCTATCCATGCACTCCTTTTCGCGTCAGCTAAGGCGATGAAGTCTTCAACTTCTATTCGCAACCCAGTAATTTCCGGAATTTGTCTGGCAATATCTAAGGCTGTATCTGCATCCCGTTCAGCCATTTTTGCCTGGGCTAACTCTAGCATTTTGCGTCCATAGGCGGGGATGAGTTCTTGGGCTTTTTGATATAAGTAACTATTTTTGCCAATTGACTCAGCTAATTTAATTGCTTCTACGTAATTATCAACTACCTTACTACTCGCTAATGCTTCAGCTTTGTCTAGCTTATCAACATCTTCTTTAGCTGAAGTAATAATGCCATTTAGTTCGTCATATTTAACGCTTGACCAGTATTTATTGTCTACACGCAGCAGCTTCGATGACACCATAAACGCTGATTGCCAACGCTGTTGACGCAGTTCTTCTTCTGCGTTCTTATATATGCCTTCTGCTTTAGCCCAAATGGTTTCCCACTTGGAAATTTGTTCATCTACTACTTTATAAGTTGGTAGGTCTTGGGGTATTTTACGAGCAGTGGCGATCGCTTCTTCTATTTTTCCGGCTTGAAAACTCCCATCAGCCAGTTTCAAAATATCTTGTGACCAAACCTCTAACAAACGATCAATTTCTCCCCGCAGTGGGTGATCTGGAGGCAGTTGATTAACTAAGGCGATCGCTTGTAGTAAATCATTAACTGTTTGTTTAGAAGCGGCTAACTGGGCGCAATGTAACCGCACCGAAGCACTAGCCAGAGGCCAAAAAATTGCCGGACAATTGGGAGCAGTTGGTAACTTCAGTAGCATCGCCGTCGCCATAAATGCCACACCACCTGGAATAAGCGTTAACAACAAAGCCCACGCCACCCAGCCTTTCATCCAGCCTGGCAACTTAATATAACTTTTCTTGACTCTCTGAGTTACGTCGGATTGATCCTTAACAGGTAATCCTTCGGTATTATGCTCTGTTCGCTGCTTGACTGAATCATAAGAACCAGTAGCTGGGATACCAGATGCTTGGTGATCACCGACCTTTTGGGTTCGCGATAATCTTTCCTTCTCATCTGGATTTATTCCTCTGGTTGGATGCCAACTTTCTGGGATATCCCGCTCTGTCATCTCTCACACCAAAATAGTTGAATAGCTATCTGTTTTAGAATGATAATTCGATTTTCGCCAGAGTAACTTTCTCATATTTAAAAAGCTACTTGTTACATAATCAATCCCCACAGATAGCATTAATAATTCTGAGATTCAGCGTCCTTGTATACCTTATCCTGAAACCGAAGATTCAGTTTGCAAATCCACAATTAGTTGAGCTAGATGATCACTACTAGCTTGATAAACGCTGCCACAAAAGTCACAAGTTGCTTCAGCCCCATCATCTTTAACAATCATATCTTGCAACTCAGCTTCTCCCAACATTTTTAATGCTCCTAACACTCGGTCAAACGAGCATCCACAGTGAAAGCGCAAAATTTGGCTTTCCGGGAAGATATTTAAACCCATGTCGCCTAATAGATCATTAAAGATTTCTGGCAAAGTCTTACCAGCTTGCAATAACGGCGTGAACCCTGATAAAGCTGCTACCCGCGATTCCAATTTTGCCACTAATTCTTCATCTCTGGAAGCTTTAGGCAACACCTGCACTAATAATCCGCCAGATGCTGTCACCCCACCAGCACCAACAAACACACCTAAAACCAATGCTGAAGGTGTTTGCTCAGAATTTACGAGGTAGTGAGCCACATCATCACCAATTTCCCCCGAAACTAGTTCTACTGTACTAGAGTAAGGGTAGCCGTAACCGATATCTCTGACCACATAGAGATACCCATCACCAACTGCACCCCCAACATCTAGTTTGCCCTTAGCATTGGGAGGCAATTCCACAGATGGATTACCCACATAGCCCCGCACTGTCCCATCTAAGCCAGCATCGACTAATATACCGCCCAACGGCCCATCGCCCTTGACCCGGACGTTAACCCTAGAGCCAGAACGCTTCATACTAGAAGCCATCAACAAACCTGCTGCCATCGTCCGCCCCAGAGCCGCCGTTGCTACGTAAGAAAGCTTGTGGCGTTGCCGTGCATCTTCTGTTAAGCGCGTGGTGATCACACCCACTGCACGAATTCCACCGTCGGCTGCTGTGGCGCGAATTAATTGATCCGCCATGAAAACCTTACCAATAATAGTGTCTCAACAAACGCCCTTGCTCTTTAGCGTCGGGTTTCAAGTAATATTTAGTATAACAAAACTTAACTTATACACCACTTACGCAAGTATATCTAGTAGAAACAGAGACTTTTCATAATTTTCTGTTGATAGTTTGAAGTCAACCATCCTAAGTAAGGAAAAAGTAGGAAAATCTCGTTTCTTTATTCATTTACAAGTTTGATGTACAGGGGTTTCGGCTGGTGGGACTGAGTATCTCTATTGTGCGGTCAAGCCGAGCAAGCAGGGGGGTAGGTTTGCGTAGGAGAAAACAAATGTTTAAAATAATACTTATCAACTTGTGTATAGTTTCGGTAATGTTAAATTGGTTTTGTCTGTGAGCGATCGCGGTATATTGCTTTGAATAAATGAGAGTCACCCTTACGCATTACAAGTAAAACTCTGAATTACCACTCTTTGAGTCGAGTGTAATAGCAACGAGTTTGGGCTACAACCTTGAAATTACCAACTAAAACCGTGATGTCGTCTTCCGCATATATCACGACATCAAGGCAAAATGCAATGAGGGTCAGGCATTCAACTCGTAATTAACACAATTGTTTTTTCTATAAAATTAATGTTTCGAGTTTTGCTTGTACTTCTTCTATTAAATCTTCTGTTAAACTTTCAACAAATTTTACTTTTCTAGCTTTCCAATCTAGTGTTTTAATTTGATCTGCTAACACAACCCCTTTTGTTTTCATTCCTTCAATAAGGGGAACTTCAAACTTAAGCCCCTTCGGGTTAGTAGTTATAGGACAAGCTAAAACTAAAGAAGCCATTTGATTGTACTTAATTGGAGATATAACAAGAACAGGGCGATAGCCAGTTTGCTCACGCCCTTGTTGTTGTAGCTCGTTATTTAGTGTTATGGCAATATCATCAAATGACATTCCAGAATTACGAAGGGTAAATACACGCTGAATTGATTCAGCCGTGAACTGTTTTGCAGAGCCAAACTCTAATTTAACAATGTCTCCTCTATTGGGAAAGTAAGGCGGCTTCACTACCAAGCTTCATTCCCCACAGCGTCACCTGTTTCAAATTCTGGATAAAAATTATCAGGGGTCATCCCTTCAAGTAATTCATCAAGCGTATATTTTTTTCGTCTCTTTGGTGTAATTACTATGCTATTGCCTTCAACACTAAAATTGATATCTGTTCCTTCAGTTACGTGTGCTTGTTCAGCTATCGATCTAGGAATCCTAACAGCTAAACTGTTTCCCCATTTAGCTACAACTGCTGTCATAATCTTCTCCCAAAGCTGTATTAGCGATTTATACGCCCAATTTTGTGTTTCCGCAGCAAAACCTTTTCAATAATCGTTTGTCTGACGTATATACTTTGAAGATACATAAAAAAACAAGGGGTGTCAACACCCTTTAGAAAAAGTGACTTTTTACTTCTATCTCTCTATCCAAGCCAATACTGAGCAAGGAAGTTAACCAGTAATGGCAACTAAAATCCTTATAAGGAAAGCTTAAGAGCAAAGTAATAAGATTTTTTCTTAACTAGATTTCTTACTTGCGCCTAGCTCTATGTTAGAAGTATCCATAATCGATTACGAATAAACGCCCAACTCATTCTATCTCCCTTATTCTTTACCCATGATTTAGAATTACTATAGAAACTGCTGTCATCGAGCTTCTACAAATGCTAGGTACTTTTCAACACACCCAACTGCGAATAGAAATAGAAGCATCAGCCAATGCCATACATGATAGTCTATTACGCACCGAGCAACTGGGAAAATGGCTGATAGGGCAACGATTTGCGCCAGGAATACCAGATGAACTGACCGCAGGATTGGAGTTTACTACCTGGACTGGAGCGATCGCTATTCATCATCGGGTAGATGTCGCCAAATCCAATTGTCTACGTTTGTTACTCAGTGGCGGTATTGATGGATTTCATGAATGGTATTGGGGAGACGGTTGGGTACAATCTCGCGTCGAGGGAATATCATTACTACCCTTAAATTTGGGGCAAACTGTCAGTTTATTGAGTTTGCGCCAGTTTCTCACCGAGTCTCACAGCAAGGTTTAATTACTGCTCATCACCCGCAGAGAATACTTGCTCAACTGTTAATTGTAAGTCTGGAAAAGTAGAAGATTGAATGCGTTCTGCATCAACAAATTCCGCAGGTTCGTACAAATCCTCAATTAGAGTAAAAACAGTAACTTTGTTAATTAAAGGATCAACAATCCAATATTCGGGAATGTTAAGAACGTTATACTCAACTTTTTTGGCTCGATAATCTACAGTTTTGGTTGACTCACTGACAACTTCTACCACCAATAAAGGAGGTGGTTCATTGAGTTCAATCACTGCTCCTCGGTTTCTCAATTCTCGCCACTGAGATACTGGAAGCACAACCACATCTGGAATTCTGGATGTATCCCATTTACCAGCACGGGGAGAACGGACACCAACCACCATTTGCTTAGAAGTCCAGTTTAATTTTAAGCGGAGAATTTCATCACGAAAAAAATCATTGAGAAATTCTGCGATCGCTCCATGTAGTCCACTTCCTAAACTCATAGGAACTAGTTCCCCATTGACCAGCTCGTAGCGAGTATCAGTCCCATCATCATAAGCTAGGTACTCTGCAACGGTAAATTTCTTAGTGACTGCCGGAGTTGTGGTCATGACATGATCTAATTTTAATTTGGCTTCACTACCAACACTGAACAAGCCGCCTCTTCTACTACTTGACTACTCACAGAACCCAAGACAATCCTTGTCATACCTGTTAAACCACGACTGCCAATAATAATTAAATCTGCTTTGTAGATATTAGCAAGACGAATAATTTCTTCGGCTGGATTACCAGCTACTATTTCAATTTGATTTTTAACTGATAACTGTTCTTGAAAAGATTGTAATTGCTGTTCAATTTGGAAAGCGGAAAATCTCAAAGACTGGGGTTGAGGACGATCAGCTGGTAAGTCTATTTCTGACTCTGCTGTGGAAAAAACATGACACAATATCACCCTAGCCTCTGGTGATAAAACCAAATCATCTAAAGCTTGAATTACTTGTGTTGCAGTTTCCGAACCATCGAGAGCCACCAAAATAGTTTTTAGCACAACTGTTATCTCCTCAGATGTAGACCCCTGATACAAGTACCTAGACTTTCAGTTTGTAGCTACTGAGTAGGTTTTAGTCAAACTATAGGAAAAAATTAATCATTCTTGAGGTTCATCTTGTTGCAGGCGACGGCGGACTGAATCAGCATGAGAGGGTAAACCTTCAGCTGTTGCTAATGTGTCAATGACACCAGCAACTTTTTGTAACGCGGTTTGAGAATATTGAATAATATTCGAGTGCTTGAGGAATGTTTCCACGCCTAAAGATGAGGCATAACGAGCAGCACCGGAAGTAGGTAAGGTATGGTTTGGCCCTGCTAAGTAATCGCCTACTGCCTCTGGGGTAGAGTAACCTAAAAATATTGCTCCTGCATGACGAATCAGGGGGAGTAATGCCCAGGGGTCTTTAATTTCTAACTCTAAGTGTTCCGGTGCAAATTCATTAGAAAGTTCGGCAGCAGCTTCTAAAGATTCCACGAGGACAATTAAACCATAATGAGCGATCGCTTTTTCGGTATCTATCCGCCGGGGGTGATCCACTAACTGTCTTTCTACTGCTAATTGCACATTTTTAGCTAAAGCTGGATCTGTGGTTAACAAAATCGCCGCCGCCATCGGATCATGTTCAGCTTGCGCTAATAAATCCGTTGCTACATGAACGGGGTTGGCTGTTTCATCAGCAATGATCAAGACTTCGCTAGGCCCTGCTAAACAATCAATACCCACTGTACCGTAGACTAGTTTTTTCGCTAGGGTGACATAAATATTCCCCGGGCCTGTAATTACATCTACCTTGGGGATTGTTTCTGTCCCATAAGCTAAAGCCGCGATCGCTTGCGCTCCTCCCACCCGATAAATTTCTTTCACCCCGGCTTCTTGCGCCGCCACCAACACTGCCGGGTTAATTACTTTTTCCGTACCTGGTGGTGTCACCATGACTATACGCGGTACACCTGCTACCTTAGCCGGAATCACATTCATCAGCACCGAACTGGGATAGGCTGCACGACCACCAGGAACGTATAAGCCTGCCTTATCTACGGGGGTGTAACGTTTGCCTAAAACTACGTCATCATCCCCAAAGTGTACCCAGCTTTTCGGGACTCGCTGTCGATGGAATGCGTCAATTTGGCGACAAGCCAGCCTAATTGCTGTCAACAATTCTGGTGATACTTGTTGGTACGCAGCATCCAATTCCGAACCTTTCACCAGCAGTTCTTCTGGTTTGAGAATTTGATTGTCAAATTCGGCAGTATAATGTAACACAGCTTTATCGCCTTGGCGTTTTACTGCTTGCAAAACTTCCCGCACCGTCGCTTCCTTGTGAAGCACTTGGTCATCATGGGTGCGATCGCAAAGTCGTTGCAATTCTGCTTTTACATCTGCCTGCTGAGTAATGATTCGCAGCATGGAGTAAGGACAATGCCAAAGTTTTAGAATATTCCCACCTGAGAATTAGGTTTACCCTTTCCCAAAAAAGGTAGAGAGCTGACGCGAATTCTCTTCTCTAGCTTAACCTGGATTTTTTTGATACTCTCAAGGTGTCTGAAATTCAATGGGGAATCAAGAAACAAGAGTAACATCAATGCCCGATGCCCAATACCCCATTCCCAATAACTAATTTTTTTTCAGAAACCCTAACATTGGCAATATAGATGCTATATTAGTAAGTCTAGTAGTGTGTGTACATAATTAATAGTCTTTTTGGAATTGACTGTGGCGAATACAAAGTCTGCTCTTAAGCGCGCCCAAATCGCAGAACGCAATCGGCTGCGTAACAAAAACTACAAATCATCAGCTAAAACGCTGATGAAAAAGTACCTAAATGCGGTAGACATCTATGCCGCTAACCCCACCCCAGAATTAAAACAAGAGGTGGAAACACGCCTGTCGGAAGCTTATAGCAAAATCGACAAAGCAGTGAAAACGGGAGTTCTCCATCCCAACAATGGGGCGAGGAAAAAATCGAGATTGGCTAAAAAACTCAAGCCAATTACGCAACCAGCATAAATAGGTTATTAGTCATTAGTTATTAGTCACTAGCTAATGACCAATGACTAAAAATTAATGACTAATAACTAAAAAATGCAGCTGATTGATACCCACGTTCATCTCAACTTCGATAATTTCCAGCCAGATTTGGCAGCAGTGCGATCGCGATGGCAAGAAGCAGGAGTAGTACATCTAGTACATTCTTGCGTCGAGCCGGCAGAATTTTCCAGTATTCAAGCCATAGCACACAAGTTTCCTGAAGTGAGTTTTGCTGTAGGACTGCATCCCTTAGATGCCGAAAAATGGCAAAGTGAGACAGCAAAGGAAATATTATCTTTAGCCAGGTCTGACTCAAAGATAGTAGCAATTGGCGAGATGGGGCTGGATTTCTACAAAGCTGATAACTATGAGCAACAGCAAATAGTATTTGAGGCACAACTAGCGATCGCCTCTGAACTGAATTTACCTGTAATAATTCATTGTCGGGATGCCGCCGTTGCAGTCAGGAAAATATTGCAAAAATGGCAAGAGGGCGCAAATCATCGGCTACGGGGTGTGATGCACTGTTGGGGTGGTACACCAGAAGAAACTCAATGGTTTCTAGATTTAGGCTTTTATATTAGTTTTAGCGGTACTGTCACATTCAAAAACGCTAAAGCCATACAAGCCTCAGCAGCGATGGTGAAAAGCGATCGCCTGCTGGTAGAAACCGACTGTCCTTTTTTAGCCCCAGTACCAAAGCGAGGTGAAAAACGTAACGAGCCGGCTTATGTCCGCTACGTAGCAGAGCAAGTAGCTCAAATACGGCAAGAAACATTAGAGGCCATTTCTGCTCAAACCACCCAAAATGCCTGTGAATTATTTAATCTCGCAATATAAAGTTTGTTTATTCATCTTGTAGGGTGCAATTAAAAAATAAAACGCTAGGAGGACAAAAATGTGCTACTATGAATCCCTCCAAAACATTTTGTGTGCGCCATAATGATAAATAAAGGAACGGAAAACTCGTAAGCTTGATTTTGTAAAGTTATCAACTTGACCATCCTCACATCTCTACAAGCGGATGCTCTGAATGCGTGATAAAACCTGGCAACCAACATTGAGATAGACTGGCCTTTTATTCAACCTATAGAAAATTGTTAAAAGAAATTGTCTTGTGATTATAATCCAGCAAAATCCCGACATTTTGATCCAGAAAATACAAAGTGTAGCTCGATTCCTCAATTTGAGACTATTACCGTGAGTATAAATGGTGTAGTGCAGACCAAGTAAGAGCTGCGTAAATTGGTAAGCGCGCTTTGAGGAGAGGAAATGAGGCAAAAAAACAAACTCAGGCATATCTTAAGACTACGGCTATTGAAGAATCATTCAAATAGCTGTATCTTCGTAGCGGTGAAGAGTGTTCAGGGGCTATAACCCCCCTTGCCAAAATCTCCCTCTCCAGTTTCAATTGCGGCGTTCACCTACACCTGTAAATAGTCAGGTGATATTGAAGGATAAGTTTCCTAACGGCTAAGGACAATAGCTGGTGACACCATAAAGTGACAAAGCTTTGTCCTCTAAAAATTTGACCAGGTTGACAAAGGTAGAGGCATGATTACCGAAAATTATATTGAACCCGCCTTTTTGTTGCCCGACTTGATTGAAATCCAGCGTTCAAGCTTTCGCTGGTTTTTAGAAGAAGGGCTGATTGAAGAACTTAACTCCTTTAGTCCGATTACAGACTATACGGGCAAACTAGAACTGCACTTTTTAGGACAGAACTACAAGCTCAAGGAGCCAAAGTACAGCGTAGAAGAATCCAAACGGCGGGATAGTACCTATGCCGTCCAAATGTATGTCCCCACACGCCTGTTGAATAAAGAAACTGGGGATATTAAAGAGCAAGAAGTATTTATCGGGGATCTGCCTTTGATGACCGATCGCGGCACGTTTATTATTAACGGAGCAGAGCGAGTCATTGTCAATCAAATTGTGCGATCGCCTGGAGTTTACTATAAATCAGAAATCGATAAAAACGGGCGACGTACCTATTCAGCTTCACTCATTCCTAACCGGGGAGCGTGGCTAAAATTTGAAACAGACCGGAATGATTTGGTCTGGGTACGCATTGATAAAACTCGGAAACTCTCAGCCCAGGTACTTTTGAAAGCCCTAGGGTTATCGGATAACGAAATTTTTGATGCCCTCCGCCACCCCGAATATTTCCAAAAAACCATCGAAAAAGAAGGGCAGTTTTCGGAAGAAGAAGCCCTGATGGAGTTATATCGCAAACTCCGTCCTGGTGAACCACCAACCGTATTAGGTGGACAACAACTGCTAGACTCTCGATTCTTCGACCCCAAACGGTATGACTTAGGTCGCGTAGGTAGATATAAACTCAACAAAAAATTGCGGTTGTCAGTTCCTGACACCTTACGCGTTCTCACCCCTCAAGACATCTTGGCCGCCGTCGATTACCTGATCAACCTAGAATATGATATTGGTAGTATTGACGACATTGACCACTTAGGCAACCGCCGGGTAAGAAGCGTCGGTGAATTGCTGCAAAACCAAGTACGGGTAGGTTTAAACCGTCTAGAAAGGATCATTCGGGAACGGATGACTGTATCCGATGCAGAATCTCTGACCCCAGCATCTCTAGTCAACCCCAAACCATTAGTAGCAGCCATTAAAGAATTCTTTGGCTCTAGCCAATTAAGTCAGTTCATGGATCAAACCAATCCCTTAGCAGAACTGACCCACAAACGCCGTCTGTCAGCCCTAGGCCCTGGTGGTTTAACCAGAGAACGGGCAGGTTTTGCCGTGCGAGATATTCACCCCTCCCACTACGGACGTATCTGTCCCATTGAGACACCAGAAGGCCCTAACGCTGGGTTGATTGGTTCTTTGGCTACCCATGCACGGGTTAACCAGTACGGCTTCCTAGAAACCCCCTTTAGACCGGTGGAAAATGCACGAGTAAAATTTGACGTGCAGCCAGTGTACATGACCGCCGACGAAGAAGACGACCTGCGGGTAGCCCCTGGAGATATTCCTGTTGATGAAAATGGCTACATTATAGGGCCACAAGTGCCTGTACGTTATCGCCAAGAATTCTCCACCACAACACCAGAACAAGTAGACTACGTGGCAGTATCTCCGGTACAAATTGTATCGGTAGCTACCAGCATGATTCCCTTCTTGGAACATGACGACGCTAACCGCGCCCTCATGGGTTCTAATATGCAACGCCAAGCAGTACCCCTACTGAAACCAGAGCGTCCCTTAGTCGGTACAGGCTTAGAAGCTCAAGGTGCGAGAGACTCAGGGATGGTGATCATCTCCCGGACTGACGGTGATGTCACCTATGCAGACGCGACAGAAATTCGCATCCGTCCCAAACCTAACGCCCCAGAAATCAAGTACACCCTTTCCAAATACCAGCGTTCTAACCAAGATACCTGTCTCAACCAAAAACCCTTGGTGCGGATTGGTGAACGGGTAGTAGCTGGTCAAGTATTAGCTGACGGATCTTCTACCGAAGGCGGAGAATTGGCACTGGGACAAAATATCGTCGTCGCTTATATGCCTTGGGAAGGCTATAACTACGAAGATGCGATTTTGATTTCCGAGCGATTGATCCAAGATGATATCTACACCTCAATTCACATCGAAAAATATGAAATTGAGGCACGGCAAACTAAGCTAGGCCCAGAAGAAATCACCAGAGAAATTCCTAACGTCGGGGAAGATGCCCTACGTCAGTTAGATGAACAGGGAATCATTCGCATTGGGGCTTGGGTAGAAGCCGGCGATATCCTTGTAGGTAAAGTTACACCGAAAGGTGAATCAGACCAACCGCCAGAAGAAAAACTATTAAGGGCGATTTTCGGCGAAAAAGCGCGGGATGTAAGGGACAACTCCCTCCGTGTACCCAACGGTGAAAAAGGTCGGGTAGTTGATGTACGCTTATTCACCCGTGAACAAGGGGATGAATTACCACCAGGAGCTAACATGGTAGTCCGGGTGTATGTAGCTCAGAAGCGGAAAATCCAAGTCGGTGACAAGATGGCAGGTCGCCACGGGAATAAAGGAATTATTTCCCGCATCTTACCGATGGAAGATATGCCTTATTTGCCTGATGGTTCAACCGTTGATATCGTCCTCAACCCCCTTGGTGTACCCAGCCGGATGAATGTCGGACAAGTATTTGAATGTCTTTTGGGTTGGGCTGGTCATACATTAGGAGTGCGCTTTAAGATTACTCCCTTCGATGAAATGTATGGTGAAGAATCATCCCGGAAAATTGTGCATGGCAAATTGCAAGAAGCACGGGATGAAACCGGGAGAGATTGGGTGTATAACCCAGATGACCCAGGCAAAATTATGGTCTACGACGGTCGGACAGGTGAAGCCTTTGACCGCCCAGTGACTATAGGTGTGGCTTATATGCTGAAACTAGTACACCTAGTAGATGATAAGATTCACGCCCGTTCTACAGGCCCCTACTCACTAGTTACCCAGCAACCCTTGGGTGGTAAAGCTCAACAAGGTGGTCAGCGATTTGGGGAAATGGAAGTATGGGCATTGGAAGCCTTCGGTGCAGCGTATACCTTGCAAGAGTTACTGACAGTAAAATCTGACGATATGCAGGGGCGCAACGAAGCTTTAAATGCGATCGTTAAAGGTAAAGCGATTCCTAGACCTGGAACACCAGAGTCCTTTAAGGTGTTGATGCGAGAGCTGCAATCCTTGGGGTTAGACATTGCTGTACATAAGGTAGAGACCCAAGCTGATGGTAGTTCCTTGGATGTAGAAGTCGATTTGATGGCAGACCAAGCCAACAGAAGAACACCACCTAGACCAACTTACGAATCGCTTTCCCGCGAGTCTTTGGAAGATGACGAGTAGTGAGTGCTGAGTGCTGAGTGCTGAGTATTAAAAACTCAGCATCCAGAACTTAGATATCTCTGAACTCACATCTTTTAATTGAATAATCTACTCAAAACTCATAACTCATAACTCACAACGGGCTAAACGCCCCGCTACCGCTAACAAAACTCAGCACTTAAGTATGAGACCTGCCCAAACTAATCAGTTTGACTACGTAAAAATCGGCTTGGCATCACCAGAACGGATTCGCCAATGGGGTGAGAGGACATTACCTAATGGACAGGTAGTCGGTGAAGTCACCAAACCAGAAACGATTAATTACCGTACCCTCAAGCCAGAAATGGATGGCTTATTTTGTGAGCGCATCTTTGGCCCTGCGAAAGATTGGGAATGTCACTGTGGTAAGTATAAGAGAGTCCGCCATAGGGGTATTGTCTGTGAGCGTTGTGGTGTAGAAGTCACCGAATCACGGGTGCGCCGCCATCGCATGGGATACATTAAACTTGCTGCCCCAGTAGCGCACGTTTGGTATCTCAAGGGGATTCCCAGTTATATTTCCATTCTGCTAGATATGCCCTTGCGGGATGTGGAACAAATTGTCTATTTCAACTCTTATGTTGTCTTGAGTCCTGGCAACGCTGAAACTTTAACCTATAAACAGCTACTGAGTGAAGACCAGTGGTTAGAAATTGAAGACCAAATTTATAGTGAAGATTCTCTGTTGCAGGGTGTAGAAGTAGGCATTGGTGCGGAAGCATTATTGCGCTTGTTGGCTGACATTAATTTAGAGCAAGAAGCCGAAAACCTCCGGGAAGAAATTGGCAATGCCAAAGGACAAAAGCGGGCCAAACTGATTAAACGCCTGCGGGTGATTGACAACTTCATTGCTACCGGTTCAAAGCCAGAGTGGATGGTGATGACAGTCATTCCCGTAATTCCTCCAGATTTGCGCCCAATGGTGCAGCTGGATGGCGGACGATTTGCTACCAGCGATTTGAATGATTTATATCGCCGCGTTATTAACCGGAATAACCGTTTAGCACGACTGCAAGAAATTCTCGCACCAGAAATTATTGTGCGGAACGAAAAGCGGATGTTGCAAGAAGCAGTGGACGCGTTGATTGACAACGGTCGTCGGGGACGCACCGTGGTCGGGGCAAATAACCGACCCCTGAAATCCTTGTCTGACATTATTGAGGGTAAGCAAGGACGTTTCCGGCAAAACTTGTTGGGTAAACGGGTTGACTACTCTGGCCGTTCTGTAATTGTGGTCGGGCCAAAGCTGAAGATTCACCAGTGCGGTTTGCCCAGAGAAATGGCAATTGAGCTATTTCAACCATTTGTTATTAATCGCCTGATTCGCAGTGGCATGGTAAATAATATCAAAGCTGCGAAAAAGTTGATATCTCGCAATGACCCCAGTGTTTGGGATGTCTTGGAAGAGGTAATTGAAGGACACCCCGTCATGCTCAACCGTGCGCCGACACTGCACCGCTTGGGTATTCAGGCTTTTGAGCCGATTTTGGTAGAAGGTAGAGCGATTCAACTACATCCTTTAGTCTGTCCAGCGTTTAATGCTGACTTTGACGGAGACCAAATGGCGGTACACGTACCTCTGTCCTTAGAAAGTCAGGCTGAGGCGAGGCTGTTGATGCTGGCTTCTAACAACATTTTGTCACCAGCTACGGGTAGACCAATTATCACACCTAGCCAAGATATGGTATTGGGGGCATATTACCTAACTGCGGAAAATCCCAATGCTACTAAGGGCGCAGGTAAATACTTTGCTTCACTGGATGACGTAATTATGGCCTTCCAGCAAGAGCAAATTGACCTGCACGCTTATATCTATGTGCGGTTTGATGGTGAACTAGAATCTGACGAACCAGATACAGAACCTCTAAAAATTACAAATAACGAAGATGGTAGCCGGACTGTAATGTACAAGTTCCGCCGCATTAGAGAAGATGCCCAGGGAAATGTAATCTCTCAGTATATACGCACAACTCCTGGTCGTGTTATTTACAATAAAGCGATTCAAGAAGCACTTGCCAGTTAATTCGTAATTTCTAATTCGTAATTCGTAATTAATTCTGCAATTACGAATTACGAATTACGAATTATTAATTATTTATGACTAAGGACTAATGACTAATGACTAACGAAAAAATGATTTTTCGCAATCGCGTCGTTGACAAAGGTCAACTGAGAAATTTGATCTCTTGGGCGTTTACCCATCATGGGACGGCGCGAACTGCGGTGATGGCGGATAAACTAAAAGATTTAGGATTTCGCTACGCTACTAGAGCCGGGGTTTCCATCAGTGTTGATGATTTGATGATTCCGCCCAGTAAAAAGAGCCTGTTGGAGGCGGCCGAGGAAGAAATCCTTGCTACCGAAGCCCGTTACCAACGGGGAGAAATCACAGAAGTAGAACGCTTCCAAAAGGTAATTGACACCTGGAACGGTACTAGTGAAGCCCTGAAAGATGAAGTAGTTGTCCACTTTAAAAAGACTAATCCCCTCAACTCCGTGTATATGATGGCCTTCTCTGGGGCGCGGGGGAATATCTCTCAGGTAAGGCAATTGGTAGGGATGCGGGGACTGATGGCAGACCCTCAAGGGGAAATTATTGACTTACCTATCAAAACTAACTTCCGTGAAGGTCTAACGGTAACGGAATATATTATTTCGTCTTACGGTGCGAGAAAAGGCTTGGTAGACACTGCTTTACGTACCGCCGACTCTGGTTATCTTACCCGCCGTCTAGTTGACGTATCCCAGGATGTGATCATTCGGGAAATTGACTGTGGTACTACTAGAGGGATTCCCGTCCGGGCGATGACCGAAGGTAGCAAAACCCTGATCAAGCTGTCTACACGCTTGCTAGGACGGGTAATAGGAGAAGATGTAATACATCCCACTACAAAAGCTGTAATTGCACCACGCAATACCCCGATTTCTGACGACTTAGCGAAAGAAATTGAAAAAGCTGGGGTGACACAAGTTGTAGTGCGATCGCCTCTAACTTGTGAAGCAGCCCGTTCCGTCTGTCAACACTGCTACGGTTGGAGTTTGGCTCACGCTAAGATGGTGGACTTGGGTGAAGCGGTGGGGATTATCGCGGCTCAAAGTATCGGTGAACCTGGAACACAGTTAACCATGCGGACATTCCACACCGGCGGTGTGTTCACGGGGGAAGTAGCGCAACAAGTGCGTTCTAAGGTTGATGGCACTGTCAAGCTACCAAAAAAATTGCGGACAAGAGCCTATCGTACCCGCCACGGGGAAGATGCCTTGTACGTGGAAAGTAACGGCATTCTGATTTTAGAACCACGTAAGGAAGGTTCTGAAACCCCAGTACCCCAAGAAGTTAATCTTACCCAAGGTTCTACACTATATCTATTTGATGGGCAGTCAATAAAAACTGGTCAGTTACTGGCAGAAGTTGCCCTAGGCGCACGTACTACCCGTACCAATACAGAAAAAGCCGTCAAAGATGTGGCTTCTGATTTGGCTGGGGAAGTGAAGTTTGCGGAAGTGGTTCCTGAACAAAAAACAGACCGTCAAGGCAACACCACCATCACAGCCGCCAGAGGTGGTTTGATTTGGATTTTGTCTGGGGAAGTTTATAACTTACCACCAGGGGCAGAATTGGCCGTCAAAAACGGCGACGCAGTAGAAACTAACGGCGTTTTGGCAGCAACTAAATTAACAACTATACACGGTGGTGTCGTCCGTTTACCAGAAGCTACTCCAGGTAAGAGTACGAGGGAAATAGAGATTATCACGGCATCTGTAGTTTTAGACCAAGCTACAGTCACCGTTCAAAGTTCCCAGGGGCGCAACAATTACTTAGTCACCACTGCCAATAACCAAGTATTTAACTTGCGAGCAACACCAGGCACAAAAGTTCAAAATGGTCAGGTGGTAGCTGAGTTGATTGATGACCACTACCGTACCACCACAGGCGGCTTCTTGAAATTTGCAGGTGTAGAAGTCCAGAAGAAAGGTAAAGCCAAGCTGGGCTATGAAGTGGTACAGGGCGGCACAATGTTGTGGATTCCCGAAGAAACCCACGAAGTCAACAAAGACATCTCCTTGCTGTTGGTAGAAGATGGTCAGTATGTCGAAGCTGGCACTGAGGTCGTGAAAGACATCTTCTGTCAAAACAATGGTGTAGTTGAAGTTACCCAGAAAAATGACATTTTACGGGAAGTGGTGGTGAAGCCAGGGGAACTACTGATGGTAGACGACCCAGAGGCAGTGATTGGGCGTGATGACACATTTCTTCCGGCTGGTGAAGAATTGTTGGGACGAATTTTCACAGAATTACGTTACATTCAATATGTGGAGTCACCAGAAGGCCCGGCATTGTTAAGCCGTCCAGTTGTGGAGTTTGCCGTACCTAATAATCCTGATGTGCCATCCACTACCTCTGTCAGCCAACAAACAGGACGTTCAATTCAGTTGCGGGCAGTACAGCGTTTGCCTTACAAAGATTCTGAACGTGTTAAGTCTGTGGAAGGAGTGGAACTGCTACGTACCCAATTAGTTTTGGAAATTGAGCAGGATGGTGAACAAGAACATAATGCTTCTCCCCTGGCAGCAGATATTGAGTTAGTCACGGATGCTGAAAACGCAGAAATTCAACGCTTGCAGTTGGTAATTTTGGAATCCTTGGTCATTCGTCGTGATATTGCGGCTGATGCCACCCAGGGCAGTACCCAAACTACTTTACAAGTCCAAGATGGCGATACGATCGCACCTGGATCTGTGGTAGCAAGTACCCAAATCCTATCTAAAGAAGGTGGGATTGTACGGGGTGTGCAGAAAGGTTCTGAAGCTGTGCGTCGTTGTTTGGTACTGCGTCACAGTGACATGATCACAGTGAATACCAGTGTCCAACCCAAGGTTAAAGCGGGTAGCTTAATCGTCGCGGGGACAGAAATTGCCCCTGGATTTTTAGTTGAAGAATCTGGACAAGTTGTCTCAGTGAAAAATGCCGCCGCCACTTCCGCCAGTAAAGACTCAGCCCTTAGCACCCAAAACTATGCGGTGACTATCCGCGTGGGTCGTCCTTATCGAGTCAGTCCTGGTGCAGTGTTGCAGATAGAAGACGGCGACTTGGTACAACGGGGCGATAACTTAGTGCTGTTGGTATTTGAGCGGGCGAAAACTGGGGACATCATTCAAGGTTTACCTCGGATTGAAGAACTGCTAGAAGCCCGGAAACCCAAAGAAGCCTGTATCTTGGCAAAACGGAGTGGGGAAGTGAAAGTGGTTTACGGCGATGGTGATGAAGCGATCGCTGTCAAAGTCGTAGAAGCCAATGGTGTAGTTACTGATTACCCCCTAGGCCCTGGACAAAATTTAGCCATGCCAGATGGTTCTCCTGTAAATGTTGGACAACCCTTGTGTGATGGGCCTTCTAACCCCCATGAAATTCTCGAAGTCTTCTTCAGCCTAGGTTCGGAAGACGGAATTTATGCTTGCGCCAGCCACGCCTTACAAAAGGTACAGACTTTCTTAGTGAACGAAGTGCAGATGGTTTACCAATCCCAAGGGATTGACATTGCCGATAAACACATCGAAGTCATTGTGCGCCAAATGACTAACAAAGTCAGGATTGATGATGGTGGTGACACGACGATGCTTCCTGGTGAGTTGGTGGAATTACGCCAAGTTGAGCAGGTGAATGAAGCTATGGCCATTACTGGCGGTGCTAGGGCGGAATACACCCCAGTATTATTAGGGATAACTAAAGCATCATTGAATACTGATAGCTTTATTTCTGCGGCATCCTTCCAAGAAACCACACGGGTTCTCACGGAAGCAGCGATTGAAGGAAAATCTGATTGGTTGCGTGGCTTGAAAGAAAACGTAATTATTGGTCGATTGATTCCGGCGGGGACTGGTTACAATACCTACGATGAACCCGGTATGATTGACGATTATGCTACTTTAGATACCACCAGTGTTTTAGATGAAACTGATGATCCACTGGATATGGTACTAGATGACCGTACAGCTCGCGCCTACAATTTAGACACTCCTGGTCTAGATACCGGATTTACCAATCGTCGGGCAATTCTGGATGATGATGATTTAATCGCAGATGAAATTCATGATCTCATAGAAGACGACCAAAGCGACGACTATGAAGAAGAAGATGATGATGATGATGATGACGAATATGACGATGATTAACTTAGAGAATTAAACAAATAAATTTCAAAGGCAAAAGAATTGCATCTTTTGCCTTTGAAATTTATTTGTAGATGCTACCTAGTGCCAAAGACTTACACATTGTGCATCGATAAATAAAGCTGTATTAAACAAACACAAGCTATCCCAGTTGACTTTTATCTTACAGCAAAGCACCGCCACAGCTAGAACCACACCCAGCAGTGCAACCATAGCAATAATCAGCAGTTTGAATTTCATCAATTAAGTTTAAACTGCCAAATTCTAGTAATTTAGCTACAGTGATAGCTTCACCGTTAGCCGTTTTTGCAGGTAAATTCATCATTTGATTAAAGTCGCAATCATAAATATTACCTAAATAATCTACTGAAAGCTGATCACGACACATTAAATGTTCTACTGTACTCTCATTAAAATGAGATTCTAAAAATTGTAAGTAGCTACTATGAATATTTTTTCGCTCTAAATAAAATTTGGTTCTACCAACTGGTAGGTTGGTAATTGTAAACAGGTGATTAAATACCAAATTAAAACGTTCTTGCAAGAATATTTTATAATCTCGTTCTAGTTTTCTTTGTTCAGGTGTTAAGGAAAATTTTTCACTCTTGGGGAGTTGAGGATTGTAAACCAAGTCTAAAATTAAATTCGGGTCTGTACCATAGCCTAGTTGATTCAGCCATTGCAACGCTTTAATTGAAGCGTCAAATACACCATTACCCCGCATTTTATCCACATTATCTGCTAAGTAGCAGGGTAAAGAAGCGACAATTCTCACGTGATGTTGGGCAAAGTATTCTGGTAAATCATCAAAGCCATTTTCAAAATAAATAGTCAAGTTAGAACGAACAATTACTTGTTTATTGTTTTTTCTAGCAGATGTAACTAATGATTTAAAGCCATAATTCATTTCTGGTGCGCCACCAGTCAAATCAACAATCTGAATTTCTGGAAATCTCTCTATTAACTCAATTAATTGGTGGCAAATTTCTGGAGACAATTCTTCCGTGCGCTTGGGACTAGCTTCTACATGACAGTGGGTACAGGCAAGATTACAGCGTTTACCTAAATTAATTTGTAAAATCTGAATCTTTTTTTTAGTAAAAGATTCATTTAATTTGGTTTTAAATGGTGTGACGATTGTATCTATTGTATTATTCACTTTATTTAGCATTGATGACTACTCCCGATAAATAAAAAATATTTTGTTTTAATTTTGCAGTAATCTATAAATTATTCCACCAAGAATGGTGGCAATAGGTAATGTTAAAATCCAGGCAATAAAAACCTTAAAGAAAACAACGTTGTTAGTTTTTTCATTCATTAATCCTACGCCAAAAATAGAACTAACAGTGACATGAGTTGTAGAGATAGGTAGACCAAAATAGCTAGCTGCAATAACTAAACTACTTGTAATGATATTGGCAGATAAACCCTGAGTATGATTCATAGGGGTAATTTTTACGCTCATGGTTTCAGCCACTTTTTGAGAGCTAATTAAACCACCTAACGCCATAGCCATTGCAATAGTGATCATTGACCCTTGTCTGGAAAAATATGCAATCACCATTACCAGAGAAACAAGTTTAGGCGTATCATTAAATCCTTTAGTAAAACAGATTATTCCAGCACTGATATAGTGAGCAATCTTAATAAAATTTTGATTTATGGGTAAAGAAACTTTTGGCTTGATATATTCAACTATGCTGTAAACTCCTGCGCCTAAAACAATAGCAAGAATGGGACTTAAAAATAAGGGTAAAACAAAGTAACTTAAGAGGACTGCAAAATTAGCTTTAAGTCCAATCGCTACTAATGCACCGCCCAGAATAGCACCTATTAAACTATGGGAAGTCGAAATAGGTAAACCCAATATTGTAGCAATTAGTACCGTTAATCCAGTAGCGATCGCCACTGCAATATGAAAGTTAGGAGCATTAGCGATCGCATCTTTAACAATACCCTGACCTGAAAACGTTTTGACTAACTCATTAGCAAATATGGTGGACGTTAAAGCCCCTGCAAAAGTTGTGACAGTTGCCCACAAAATTGCTGTTTGGTAGCTAGTTATACGACTACCAAACAGCGTAGCTACACCTTTAAAATTGTCATTAGCTCCTTTAACATAAGCCAGAAATAGCGTAGCAATAAATATACTTACTAACCACATTTTAAAGATGATAAATTAACAACAACCACCACCGCTATAATGCCAGGTTGAATCAGTAATCATTATTTCTGATGGCTTTAAAGCTCCTAGTTTAGCAGCAGTTTTATCACAAACTGCTGCCGGAATGCCACGTTGCAATAAATGACCTGCTGAATCATCGAAAAATGGGTCAGAACCAGCATAAATAGCAGTTTTACCCGTAAAAATACAAGCACCATCTTCTGGAATTTCTACTTTGAAAGCAACCAAATCTAGACTTTCTAACAGTAGATGCTTTTCTAAGTTATAAGTTTCTGCGTCTAGCAAACGATAAGGACGACGAGCGCGAATTTCAATTTGACCAAAGCCAGCGTCAATAATGCGTTGAGTATATTCTTCGTAGGTGAGTGCGCCTGATAAACACATAGCCCTTAGCCGTTCATCTTCTTGTAAATGGTTAGGGATAGAACTGGTAGCAATGGGATCACTCATTTGCAAGCGTCCACCTGGTTTTAACACCCGATAGGCTGCTCGTAGTGCATGAGTTAAATCTTCAGGTTCAAAAATATTAAACAGGCAATTCTGGGCGACAATATCAACGACAGCATCAGCCACAGGTAAATTAAAAGCATCTCCTTCCCGAATTTCCACAAAACTGGTGTCAAACCAAGGGTTCTCTTCAGCCGCCAGTTCTAAATTACGTATCGCCGCTTCTCGCATAGCCGCAACAGGTTCAACCGCAATTACAGCCCCAGGACGGCGAGAAAAATAAGCAAACTGCAATGCTTCTAAGCCACCACCAACACCGATATACAACACCGTAGGCTGATGGGAAAGTTCCGTAGGGTGAACTGTAGTTCCACAACCATAGTTCATTTCCTGCATAGGTAAAGGGATTTTTAGCCCTGGAAGTTGGAGAGGTGTAGTTTGAACACAACAAAGTCCTACTTGTGGAGTTTGAGCGACTTCACTGTAAAATTGGGCTGCTGTTTCTAGATAGGTCATGGCAGTTCTGGTTGTGCGTGTTGTTATGTGGAGTCAACTTTGTGCATCCTAATATAACTAATGACTAGTTATATTAGTTTTTGCTGAAAACTCTAAAATTAGGGGTGTAGGGGAGATAACTTCACTAACTACTCACAACCGGCTAAACGCTGCGCTACCGCTAACAGCACAGGCTAAACGCCGCTCTACCGCCAACACAACTAACTCAGCACTCATAACTCTGGGGCTTTATGCGTAGATAAGCGTTAACTTTAGTTAATAGTTCTTCTATATTGAAGGGTTTGATTACATAATCATTAACAATGATGTCTAAGACTGAGATGCGATCGCTCACTTCATGTTTAGTGATTAGTAAAATTATCGGCACTTGATTATCCATACTTTGCAAGCGATGATAAAATTCTAATCCTGAGTCTCCAGGCAGTGTCTCATCTAAAATGATTAAATCTAGCTGTAACGCCCGTGCTGCCATGATTGCAGTTAATCCATCGTAGGCGACGCTTACTTGATAACCTTCATAGTTCAGTTCTAACTCCATAAATCGAGCTAGCTTGACTTCATCTTCAACCAGCAAGATGTGCGTCATGATCGGGCAAAAGTAAAAAGGTAAAGGTAAAAAATTAATAGATAACCTATAATGTGAGCTGTTGTCTGCACATAGTCTTTTGACTCCTACTGTGCTGTGCTAGCCAATAATATGGGCATCTAAATAGTTCTCCGTTAGCTTAGTATACTTTTGCGTAACTAACAAGGGTAAATCTGTAATTACCGATTATAAATTGCTGCACTCTTGAGCAATTGTCATCATTTAGCAATAAGCTGTTATGTCTTCACCACATTCATCAGCAAGATAACAAAGTGCCTTGAAACGTAAAGCTACTACTTGTTCGTAGAAAGGATTTAATTTACACATTGGCGGAATGTGGAATAGTTTACGCCCAAACAGCTTTACATCTCGTTCAAATGGACATTGAGCAGGAATAAGTCTACATAAAAAATGAGCTAGTTTATGGTTATGAATTTCGATTCCTTCTAACCATCTGCGAATAGGATTAAGTAGGTCGTTGTGGGAGTGAAGTTGAGTAAAGCTTGTCATAATCCATTACCTTCATTATTATTACTTTGTGTATTTAACCTTCTATACATAAATACAGTTAGGCTATGTCTTTTTATGCAGTTCTCAATAGAGACAGATATTATCTTTGGGAACACTGTTAACTACAGATGCAGGTGTTGCGATTACAGAAGATTGCCTAAGCACCATCACATATATGTTTTGCTAAACGTTAGTGTAGATAAGTCTGTCTCTTGTTGTGATTTAATTTTTGGGAGGCGCAGCTCAAAACTCATCGCTGGAAGCATTTAGCTGAAAGCAGCTGCGAAAACTAATGACTAACGACTTTCTCAAGAACAAAAAGTTTATTTTTGATCGATGGGCTTCTAGTTATGACTGGCTCTTACCTTCTGTGTTTTACCAGGCTGTCCACAAACGGCTGTTAGAATATGTCGATTTACCAGAGCGAGCAAATATACTTGATTTAGGTTGTGGTACTGGCCGCCTGCTGGAACGGCTAGCTAATGAGTTTCCCTATTTGCGGGCTACTGGTTTAGATTTATCGTCTAAGATGTTGCAAGTTGCACGACTGAGCAACCGCCACCATCCCCGGTTAATTTTTATTGAAGGTAAAGCTGAAGCTCTACCTTTTGGTGATGGTCAATTTGAAGCTGTATTCAACAGTATTAGTTTCTTACACTATCAAGAACCAAAACTGGTTTTGCAGGAATTAGCACGGGTGCTGTCTCCTGGTGGACGCTTTTATTTGGTTGATATCACTACGAAGAAAGAGAAAGAACCACAAACATTGTCAATTTCCCATCAGGGAATTAAATTCTACAGTCCCCAGCAACGGGAAATTCTTGGTGCTGCTGCTGGTTTGTCGTGTTTGCATCATTACTATTTATTAGGGCCTGTATTGCTGACAGTCTTTGCTAAACCGTGAATAGTTTTGAGTGCTGAGTTTTGAGTGCTGAGTGCTGAGTGCTGAGTTTTGAGTTTTGAGTTTTGAGTTTTCAGTGCTGAGTGCTGAGTTTTGTTAGCGGTAGCGGGGCGTTTAGCCCGTGCTGTTAGCGGTAGCGCGGCGTTTAGCCGGTTTTGAGTTTTCAGTGCTGTTAGCGGAGCGGTGCGTGGGCAATGTATTGAGTGTTGAATTATACTTTTTACTCAGCACTGATTTATTTGATCTTGATAGTGCATAAACACTACAGGAACTTTGATGAGTTTTTTAGCTAATTGGGATAAATTAAACTTACGCTGGAGTGATTTTGGTAAGTTTTCAAAGTTGATTTGCACAAAACCAAAGCGACTGTAAAATTTTGCGAGCCTTTCACCTAGACATTCAAGATATAACGGCTGTGTGGCTTGATTTATCAGATGTTGTATGAGCAACGTTGCTAAACCGCGACCTCTCCAAGTTGGTGTAACGACTAAACTACCGAGTTCTTGGGTTTGTGCAAAGTTACGTAGTTGTCCGCAGGCTATGACATCCCCTTGAGATTCAATCACCCAAAACTGCTGCCAACGTAATTGGGTAGGGTCAAGTATAGCTGAAAAAACTAACCATCTTAGCGATCGCATATCCCTAGATGTCGCTCTACGCAGTGTACATCCAGGTGGTAATGATAAGTTACTCTGCTTCATAATTAATTGAATATAGATAGTGGAACTCGTTTTTATTGATAAAAATTTTATTTGGGGCGTTTTTGCAAGTATACATAAATAAGATTAAACAATACTTCTGATAGAGTCATAAATTAGCCATAACTAGATTTTAGATAGATACATTTACCATACGTATTTTTTAAAATGAAGTCTGAACTAAATGAAGGAGTATAGTTATGTCTGAAGAACGGAAACAAAAATCTAAAAATCAAGAAACCACTCCCACCTCTTCTGGTGGCTACCAAACACCACTACAAGAAGATATCCGCAAAACTGGTGATGCTTCTCAATCTGATGCTAGAGAATCTGCTACACCTGAAGCTCCAGGAGAAGATGACGTAGCTGGTAGCCCCAATCAAGGTACTGAATCACGATAATTTTGCAGAAGTCTAAAGCCTAAAAACCTTTAATTGGCTTTTTTGGTGGTTAAGATAACTCAAGAGAAAATGAGTAGATATGTTTAGTTTACCTCTACATTTCTACTCATTATTTATCATACTCAGGACACAGCAGAGGCTTAAGCCCAGCTAACACAAATCACAATCGGCTAAATGCCGCGCTACCGCTAACAGCACTCACTAATGGGTAAGGTAATAGTAAATATACTACCTTCTTCTAAACGGCTACGGACTGTAACACTACCACCCATACCTTCAACAAGGGTTTTCACAATTGATAATCCTAAACCACAACCGCCTATAGAGCTAGTACGGGCTTCATCTACACGGTAAAATCGTTCAAAAATCCGTAATTGGTGTTGTAAAGGTATCCCATAACCTTGATCACAAACTTGTATAATTACTGCTTGTTCTTGCTGATGCAATTTCAAAGTTATTGGCGTATCAGAATCGGAATATTTAACAGCATTGTCAACTAAATTTAGTAATACTTGCTTGAGGCGATTGTAGTCTGCTTTCACTACAATGGGATTGATGGTATATTCGATTGTAATTTGGCGATCGCTATATTTTTCCGCCATGCCTGCAACTTCTATAATTAAGTCATTCAATGCGCATTCTTCCAGACAAAGCTGCAAGTAACCACTATCGGCTCTAGCTAAATCTAGTAAATCTTGCAAAAGCCGAATTGTTCTTTCGGCTTCTGATGCAGCAGTTTCTAAGGCTTCTCGCTGCATATCGGTGAGATTAGTCTGTCGGCGTAAAACACTTTGCAAGTAACCGTGTACTATTGTCAGTGGTGTACGTAATTCATGGGAAACATTACTAACAAATTGACGCTCTTGTTCCCAAGACTGGGAGAGGCGAGCTAACATCATATTGAAGGTTTGTGCTAATTCTTTGACTTCGCTAGGTGCTTTATCTAGATACAATTTGGCTTGTCCTAAATCTGCGATGGAAATTACAGAGGTCATTTGGCTGAGTTGCATTAGTGGTTGCAGAGAACGCTTGATGTAAAATGCGATCGCCACAGACATCACGATAATTGTTAATACACTACCAACTCCCAAACTCTGCACCATTCCCAAAAATATCGTCTGTTCACGAGTGACATCCTGGATCACAAATAATTTACCTAGGACTTTTCCCCGTACTGGTATTGCACCACCACATAACACAAAGTAGCGTTGACCGACTTTATCTATTCGTGGTTTTATCGTCATTTCACCGAGAGACATTAACTCAGTTGCTGTTGGATTCGACAACTGATTCCAATTATTAGATTTTGCTAAAATCTGATTTTCAGGACTTTTAACCCACAAAAATGTATTTGTCGCTGTCAAGTTATCAATTGCTTTTTGTAATGCTATCTTTGATGGCATCATTTCACTATAAATCTGCACATCTCGGGGAAGCCTTTGGGCAATTGCTTCAATATTTCGTTTGTGGTTATTAATTAACACTTGCCGCATTTTCCAGCTTGTCCAGAGAGCCAGATTTGCTAAACCCAAAGCGGAAACTATAGCAATACCAACTGTCAAACGTAAACGTAATGAAAAAGGATCTATTTTTTGATAAATTTTTCGTATTTGTGTCACTTTGGAGTTTCAATATTTGGGGTTGGACAAGTTCTTTGGGAATAATTACACTGATAAACGTGCGATTCTTGCCAGCTTAGGGGGATTTCTAATAAATCTCGTGAACCTGTAAAACCTTGACCGATAAATAGTAATAGGGCAATGCAATTTATAAAAGTATGAATTATCCGCCAGCGATTAGACCGATCTTGATAAATATCTTGCACAATTGCTATCGAAAAAATCATCAGTAGGGCTGCGGTAATCCCTATATAGTAGTGCGACCAATACCATTCATTTGTGCGGCGAAATACGCCATCTTGACAGCCAAGAATGACTAAACCTGCACCAGTCAATGTGGCAAATACACCGCGCCATAATCTCTGTTTTACTTGAAAAAGTAAAACTAAACAAACTATAGTCAAAACAAACATTAGCAGAATAAATATAACTTGGAATAAATTTTGATTCCAAAGTTGATTTTTAATGATATTTTTACCAATTGGATAGGCTAAACCTATTAAAGATAAACCTACAACGGCACTAGTTAGCCATTCACCTATGCGCTTATGTTCTCCTCCCACTATCGGAGGAATTTTACTTTTACCGCCGTCTACAATTTGGAGACGGCGTTGGCGTGTCTGCCAAGCAAAATGGCTGACAATGCCGATGAGAGGGAAGACAAAAATAACTGCGATCGCAGGATGTACAATCGCCAAAAAGTCTACTAATTCCATATAAAATATTGATATTAATTTTTAGGTTTATCAAACTAAAGTAAAAAGAGAATTTTTACTAATCTACTGACTCTCTCTTTTTACTTTTGACTTCATAAGACCTCTTGCAAAAGTCCGAAAATGAGATTTGTCATTCCGAATGAAATGTAGAATCTTTGAGATGTTTAGCTTTGCTCAACATGACAGCTTAAGGTTTATGCAAGAGGTCTATAAAGTGGCATAGCCAAAAGTAGCATTGAATTTCCGGCACCAGATAGCTACAGATTTATAATTTGCTAACTTGATATTATTAGGTAAAGCATAGCGTTGATTGCCACTGGTTTTTTGTAAAGGGGCAAGAGTTACATAATCTTTTTCTTTAATGCCAGATACTGGTGGTGTATCGGAAGTATGAAGAATTACAAATAAGTCAGGGCCTTTATCTGTTTTAAAATTCTGATCAAACTCTAAATATTGTTTACCTTGTTCCGTCACTACGGTTAATTTACCCTGAGTTGGGTGTTCCCCAGCTTGAAAATTGCCAGCCTTAGCACTTGGACGAGTTGCAGTAGTGGAAGTTTGAGTATCTACCTGATTAGAACTTACTTCTCTTGTACAGCCCATAGCTACAGTCGTAATAATTGCCAAAATTACTAATTTTTTCCATTTCATAGCTCAAATCTCCTGACATTGCTATCTAAAGACAATTTAAAGCTTTCTGCTACCTACAAAATTAAATTAAGCTGAGAATTTGTTAAAAATTAACTTTATTAAGAAGTTTCCGGTAAATTATTTAGGTAAGCGTAAGTTACGTTTTTTATATTCATTTAAGTATTACTGCTAGGATACTTCGGGTTTATCGATCTATAATCAATCAAGCCAAATCCTAGCTAAAAGCATCTCATTATCGTAGTTGACGAGGCATTTCTGCCTAATTTTATGGAGTATCCTATGCTGCGATCGCTCAGAAAAACACTTATGTTAGCAATGATATTAGTGTTCTCTTTCATACTATTTCCTGACGCTGCTTTAGCTTTTGTACCCTTTGAAGGTCAATTCACCGCTACAGATGCTTGCGAAGCCCTAGTCTCAATTAAAAAAGGAACTAACCCTGGCAACGTGAAATTAAAGCAGGGAGAGACTTATCAAGTAGTTGGGAAAAATAAAGATATCCCCTCTCACTACCTTTTAGAAGTTGCTGGGGCTAACCCTCCTCAGCGTTGGGTTGCTACTAGTTGTCAGAATGTGGCTAGTTCACCTGCTTCACCAACTCCTGACACAACTGTGAGCGACCCTCCTATAATTCCAATTCCTATTGGCAAAGACTACTTACTAGCTATCAGTTGGCAACCTGCATTTTGTGAGGGCAAACCAGACAAAAAGGAATGTAAAATCCTAGCTCAAGACCCAAATCGCCCTGAAGCTACTAATTTCGCTTTGCATGGTCTCTGGCCTCAACCCAAATCTAATATTTACTGCGGTGTCAGTCAGAGTGATAGGGCTTTTGATGATGGAAATAAGAGAGACTGGTCAAAGCTACCGGCTATAGAGGAAGATTTATCTCCGGAGACTTGGCAAAAACTACAGGTAGTTATGCCTGGAACTTTATCAAACTTGCATCGACACGAATGGATTAAGCATGGTACTTGCTACCAAGGTACACCGGAAGAATATTACACCGAGTCAATTGTCCTTCTGGAAGCCTTTAATAAATCTCCAGTGCAAAAATTAGTTGCTAGTAAGATTGGTCGCCAACTTGCTATCAAGGAGATTGATAAAGCTCTATCTTCTTTCGGCTCTGCAACTGGGGAGAAGATAGAAGTAAAATGCAATAATCTATTGTTGAATGAATTTTGGGTTAACCTTGCAGGCGATATTACCCTAGAAACTCCAGTTACTAACTTGCTTGCCAATAGCCCAAATGCCAAGGTTGAAAAGTTTAAATCTTGCTTAATTGATGATGCCCGCGATTAATTGTATTGTGCTTTTGTGAACCAGTAGAGATGTTGCAGTGCAATGTCTCTACAAGAGTGATTATAAATATATTTAGTCTGCCTGATTGCGATCGCCTATAAAAATTCTTACTTGAATAAAATTGCTATATCTTCCCAAATTCTGGAATCTTGGCTTCAGCTTGTGAAGTAAATGTATTATGTAAACACTACACAAATTCAGGTCACGGCTATGTAATCCCTTGGCTCAATCAAATTCGGATTCATCGCGAATGGTAGCAACTGTTAAAAATGCCTGCTCATTCGTGTGATTCCGCTACGTAATGATTTTGATTGCTCTTACCAAGGTGTAAAAGTCATGGAACAAATCTATAAATATCCGCGTACCCCTCACATTCAGGGTTCGCGATCGCAGCCTGGGGATGAAGACCTCGATAGTATCCCCTTTGCAACTATCAAGGAACAGTATGTAGTAGTTGAAGAAAAAGTTGATGGTGCAAACGCGGCTATCAGTTTTACTGTGGATGGACAACTCCGACTGCAAAGCCGGGGACACTATTTAACAGGTGGTGCGAGAGAAAAGCATTTCAATCTGTTTAAGCAGTGGGCGCATACCTACGCAGGCGCATTTTGGGAAGTTTTGGGTAGTCGTTTTATTCTCTTTGGTGAATGGCTATATGCCAAGCACACAGTGTTTTACGATGCTTTACCCCACTACTTTTTAGAGTACGATGTGCTGGATTTAGACAACGAAGTATTTCTTAGCACCAAATATCGCCAGCAGCTACTAGCAGGACTACCACTGGTTTCTGTACCGGTTTTATTTACTGGCAAACTGCAATCTTACAAACAACTCTTGGGGTTATTGAGTGAGTCTCATTATCAAACCTCTGGATATTTAGAAAATTTTTGTCAAGTTTGTCAAGAACAGGGATTAGATGTAGAACGTTCCCTGAAGCAAACTGACCAAAGTGCTTTGATGGAAGGTTTATACATCAAAGTCGAACCAGGGGATACGGTGACAGGACGTTATAAATATGTGCGTTCCAGCTTTTTAACTACTATTCAACAGTCTGATGGTCATTGGCTGAACCGCCTGATTATCCCTAATCGGCTGCGTTCTAGTGTCGAGTTATTTTGACTTGTTTGTTTTAAGGACTAAAGTCCTCAAAACTATCAGGACTAAAGTCCTTACTACGAACAAATATTACTATTAATTGAGGATGGCAATATGAGTTGGACTTTTCCTCATTGCCCAGATGCAAACAACTGGACAATAGATTGGCGCACATTAGAAACAGAATTTGATTGGTTGCGATCGCTTGCTGATTGTCCCCAAGACCCACGTTACCATGCAGAGGGTAATGTCCTCATCCATACGAAATTAGTATGTGAGGCATTAGTAGCATTACCAAAATGGCGAGCCTTACCAGTTACAGAACGCTCAGTTTTATTTGTGGCGGCGTTGCTGCATGATGTCGCTAAACCAGCCTCTACCCTTATCGAAACTGATGGTGCTATCTCCTCTAAAGGTCACGTCCTCCAAGGTGCAAAGATGGCGCAGCAAATTCTCTGGGATTTGCAAGTCCCATTCCGCGAACGGGAGGCGGTTGTGGCTTTGGTGAAATACGGTAGCTTACCTCTGTGGTTTTGGGACAAACCTAACCCCGAAAAAGCGGTGATCAAAACTAGTCAGATTATCCGTTGCGATATGCTGAGTTTGCTAGCCGAAGCCGATGTCTGGGGGCGATATTGCGACGATCAACCCCAGTTATTAGAACGGATTGCATTTTTCCGGGAATATGCTCAAGAAAATCACTGCTTTCACCAGCCTCGCACCTTTCGCTCAAATCACAGTCGGTTTATTTATTTTCAAAAAGAAAATGGCAACGCAGACTATGCAGCCTATGATGATACACGGTTTGAAGTAGTGATGATGTCAGGATTACCGGGTGCAGGGAAAGACACCTGGATTCAGAAAAATATACCTGACTGGGCAGTAATTTCTCTAGATGAACTCAGAAACATCATGAGGATTGCACCTGATGAAGACCAAGGAGCAGTGGTGAATGCAGCCAAAGCCCTAGCTAAAGACTATATGCGAACTGGAAAATCTTTTGTGTGGAACGCCACCAACATCAGTCGCCAATTGAGAGGTTCACTTATACGTCAGTTTGCCAATTATCAAGCCAAGATTCGCATTGTTTACTTAGAAGCACCTTGGGAGGAACTACTCAAAAGAAATCGCGATCGCTCTGCCAAGTTACCAGAAAAGGTACTCTATAAAATGAAGAATCGTTTAGAAGTACCAGATATTACCGAAGCACAGGCAGTAAATTGGATAGTACGATAATTGCGAATCGCCGTTCGCGAAGTGTTCCGCAGGAAAGGTGGGGCATAGCCCATCATGGTAATGGGTAATCAAACAATTACCCATTACCAAAATTACAACTATTTCCGCACTACTACCACAGTCCCATTAGCAGCCCAATCGTAAAGCTTGCGGGCTTGTTTAACTGGTAAATTCACACAACCACGACTAACGGGAGTGCCAAAGCGGTTATGCCAATAAGCTCCGTGAATAGCATAGCCTTTGTGAAAATACATAGCATAAGGGACATCTGGAATATCGTAGCCACGGCCTCGCATCCTGTTAATACGATATTTGGAATTAATCGTAAATTTGCCTGTAGGTGTAGGAGTGGAACGTTTTCCTGTAGACACACGAAAGGAATACACCAGTTTATTCCCTTCCCAAGCAAATAAACGTTGTGCCGATAAGTCAATCACAATCCGCCGAGATTGAGATATCTGTTGAATATCCGATGTACTAATACTGCTGTCATTAACTGATGCAGCTACGGTCTTGGGTGGATTGGTATCAGCTGCCGTTGGCGGCAACCAAGACAGCAAAGCCGCCATTATTATTACTGCACCAGGAGAGAATTTTCCTAAGCAATGTCTTCCGGTACTGCGAATCCAGTTTTGCATATTGCTAAAGTCATCAATTCCTAAACTTCGGATCACTGAAAATACAAGATTCAAAACATGAAACTTGATGTTTGGGGACTGTAGAGTGTTTTGAATTGCAATCTAGCTAAAGTCAGGATTTACGCAGATTTGTTGAGGCAGACAGATTAATTCTTCGTTCTATAGTTTATTTCAATTTCAGTTATGCCAATCCCGGAAAATAATAGCGATTATCTTGTTTTAGAGATATTTATGATTTTTTAAAGATAGGCTATAGCAATCAGCAATCATCTATTATTAATAATCGTACATTCGATTTTTTAATAAATTGAACACATGAATATATCAAATTTTAGTAATTTAATTATCAACTAATATTTCCTGTGTAAATTCGACTCAATATTAATGTAGAAGCCGTGCAGCATTCTACACAACGAACTTATTAGAAACTGTGGAGACGCGATTTATTGCGTCTCTACTTTGACTACGATTGAATATAATATCAGTCCATCTTTTGCAACTGCGCTACTCTAGGGTCAATAATCTTTTGTCCCAAACTTGCGAATTTAACTGCTACAGATACCTTATTCCCTTCACCAAAAATGTGAGTTATTTCACCAAGACCAAAACTTTTGTGTAAAACTCGCTCACCTACTCGCCAATCCTGATTAGCAGCTTGCTTCCCATTGGTTGCAGAAGTTTTGGTGTAAGTTTGCCGCTTTTGTCCGGGATTTGCTAATAATTCTGGGGGTAATTCGTCGAGAAATTGCGATCGCATGGCGGGTTCTCGTGAACCATACAAGCGGCGTTCACGGGCGAAGGATAAGTGTAGTCTCTCTTGGGCGCGGGTAATCCCCACGTAACACAGACGGCGTTCTTCTTCTAAGGCGGCTGGGTCGTTCATGGAACGGTAATTGGGGAATAGTCCCTGTTCTAATCCCACCAAGAAGACAACGGGAAACTCTAAGCCTTTAGAAGCGTGTAAGGTCATTAAGGAAACGGCTGTTTGTCCTTCTTTTAAGTTATCTAAATCAGAACTGAGGGCGGTACTTTGCAAGAAGGCTGTTAAAGAAACATCTTCATTTTCTTCTTGAAATTGCAGTACAGCGTTGTAAAGTTCTTGGACGTTTTGGATTCTATCTTCGGCTTCGTCTGTTCCTTGATTTTGTAAGTCTTGCACGTAACCAGAATCTTCTAAAATTCCCATTACCATCTCCGAAACGGGAACTGTTGCTATTTCTCCTTGCCAACGGTTAATCATCTTAGCAAAGTTGTTAACAGATTTGGCAGAACGTCCAGCTAAAGTATTGACTGAAGTCTCATCACTCAATATTTCCCATAATGTTGTGTTTAATTGCTGGGAAGCATTGATTAAATTATCCATAGTGGCTTTACCAATACCACGCCGGGGTGTATTAATAACTCTTAACAAACTAACTGTATCTGCTGGGTTAGCGATCGCTCTTAAATAAGCTAAGACATCTTTAATTTCTTTGCGGTCATAAAATTTCATCCCGCCGACAACTGTATAAGGAATTTGATTCCTGACTAACTGTTCTTCAAAGGGGCGAGATTGGGCGTTGGTACGATAAAGAATGGCAAAACTGCCCCAATCCAATTCAGGATGTTGATGTTCTAAGCTGCGAATTTGTCTAATCACAAAATCTGCTTCAGCTAGTTCATCATCTGCTTTGTGGCAATAAATTTGCTCACCTGCACCCCTCGTAGGCTTGAGGACTTTATCAATGCGTTGGGTGTTATTTTCAATTAGTTCATTGGCAGCTTGCAGAATGTTTTCACAAGAGCGATAGTTTTCTTCTAACTTCACCATTGTGCGTGTATCTTCATCAGCTAAAGCATCACCAAAGTTATTCTGAAACTCTAACAAAATGGTGAAATCTGCCATTCTAAAACTATAAATAGATTGGTCAGCATCACCTACAACAAAAACTGAGCGATTCTGCCAATTCCATTCAGTCTTTTGCTCTTCGCCATTAGTTGCTAACAGGCGAATTAGATCATATTGAGTGCGGTTGGTATCTTGATATTCATCTACAAGAACATGGCAAAACTTGCGATGCCAATAGCCTAAAACCTGTTCATTTTGCTGAAATAATCTAGTAGGAATCAGAATTAAATCATCAAAGTCTAGGGCATTATTTTGAGAAAGTCTATCTTGATAAAGATTATAGACATTAGCTATAACTCGCCCGCGATAATTCGGTTGTTCTTGCTCTAATTCTTGTGGAGACAACCCTTGATTTTTAGCGTTACTAATGGCGTAACGTACAGAACGGGGGTCAAATTTTTTATCGTCTAAATTTAATTGCTTGGTGACAATTTCTTTAATTAAACTCATGACATCAGATTCATCAAAGATAGAGAAATTTTTATCCCATTTTCTACCTTTTTCATCTTGATATTTTTCAATATCAAAGCGGAGAAGTCGCGAAAATAGACTGTGGAAAGTACCACACCACAAGTCTTTGATAGTAGTTTTATAAACGCGCGATCGCAGTTTAGTTTGTTCGTATTCTGGCAGTAAATCCAACTTTTGTCCATGTTCTGCCATTGCCAACTGTTCAGCAAATAGCCTCTGAATCCGTTCTTTCATCTCCCGTGCGGCTTTGTTAGTGAAAGTCACCGCCAGGATATTTTCAGGCGCGACACGGTGTTTGAGAATCAAGTTCGCAATTCGGTAAGTTAAGGCGCGTGTTTTACCAGAACCCGCGCCAGCCACAACGAGCAAAGGGCCGCAGTAATGTTCCACGGCTTGACGTTGGCTGGGGTTAAGATGGCTGAGAAAGTCGATGCTTGTAGTCATGGTGTGAGGAGTGCTGATAACTTAGTCAATGGTCAACCCCTGCGGGGAATTCAAAATTCAAAATTGTACTCCTCTGGAGTAGGCTTACGCCTGCGTAGCAAAGCAAGCTACGCGCCAGCGTCATTAGTTACTATACCTTGTACCCTTGTCTAACTTGTCTCCCAATGCCCTATTCCCAGTTTACTCCTGCACCGTCAATGGTAAGTGAACAATAAAAGTAGAACCAATTCCCATCTGACTCTGCACCAAAATTTCACCGCCCATCAGCTGACAAAAGTGGCGACTGATAGCTAAACCCAGTCCTGTACCGCCATACTTTTTTGTAGTAGAGGTATCACCTTGGATAAAGGGTTGAAATAATTGTTGCTGTTGTGTGGGAGACATCCCAATACCTGTATCGCTAATATTAAAAGTAATCATGCCCAGGGGAGCTTCTGGTGAGCTGTCTTGTCTGTCATTCTTAACTGTTAGCGTTATCTTGCCGTTAGTGGTAAATTTAGCAGCGTTACTTAATAGGTTTAACAATACCTGCCTCATTCTGGTTTGATCAGCGTACATTAAGCCTAAGTGTTCATCACAATAGACTGCTAACACATTGCCATTTTTTTCTATCGCTGGTTTGACTGTGAGGACAACGTCATTAATTAGCGTAGCAATCTCAAAGGTCTCTGGGTAAAGAGACATTTTCTCGGCTTCAATTTTGGATAAGTCAAGGATGTCGTTAATCAGTTCTAGTAGATGTCTACCAGCAGAGTTGATAGTTTCTAAGTCAGTGATGAAGTCTCCCGATACATTGAGATCCGTTGCATCATCTTGTAGCAGTTGGCTCAAGCCAATCACTGCATTTAGGGGTGTGCGTAATTCGTGACTAACATTAGCTAAAAATCTACTTTTGGCTTTGCTGGCGGCTTCGGCTTGTTCTTTGGCTTGTTCTAGTTCTTTTGTGCGTTCTGATACCCGTTCAATTAGATGATTTAAAGATTTTGCTAATAAACCAATTTCGTCTTCGGTGGTGACGGGTGCGCGTAAATCAAAATTGTGTTTCCGTGCTACTTGTTCAGCGACTTGGGTGACAATGATCACTGGTTCTGCGATCGCTCGACTGGTACGCCATGCTATGATGGCGGCGATCGCTACTGACACCAGCATACTCACCATTACAATTAATCTCTCTACTCCCTTGGCTTGTTCTACCTCATTTTGTCTCCTATGTTCTTGCTCTTCCGCAGTACGGAGGATATTAGTTAATTTTTCTGATAACTGGTCTAGTTGCATGGCTGTTTGACCACGCGTAATTTGTAACAGCTTGTCTCTAGTGACACTCACCTGCTGTTGATTACTTTCCTTCAAAACCGCTTCTATTTTGTCAACATACGATTTTAAGTAAAAAGCGTAATCTTGTAATAGAGCCTGTAAGTTAGTGGTTGTCGCCGCTAATGTTTCAGGTTTTTTATCAATAAATTTGTCGATTTTTTGCTCTAAAGTCTTAGCTTTCTCTAGATTTTTCAAAAAATCTTGTTTTTTTGCTGGTAGCCGTTGGGGATCTTCTAAAAACGCTGCCATTTTAAAACTATGCAGTTGTGCGCCTATAACTGCATCTTTATACTCACTCAGTAGTTGTCGTTGCTCCTGGGCTTGATTAAATTGCCTGATTTCTCTCCCACGGTAGTAGTTGGCGATGACCAAACCCGTGAGTGAGCCGAAAAAACCAATACCAATCGCCACAAAATATCCATAACCAATTTTCTGATGTATGCGCCAGGAACTGGCTTTGAGTTTCCCTCGTGAGGGAAATTCTATAGTCGGGAGTTCATCGTTGGATGTCTCTTCTACTGGCACTTTTTCGCTTTCTAAACTGCTGTACACAGGGATTGGCTGTTGAGTTTGCATCCCTCAAATCTCCTTATCCCTACCGCAAAAATCACCAAATCAGTCTTACTTATACAACCACTGCCAATATTGATCAATACTTTAGATTATTTTCTCTTATAACAAATGCAATAAATCACCTTCTAGATAATTCGCATTACTTCATGACATTGAAGTGGTTTTGATACGAATTTTTACACGAACATTTGCTGGTATCAGCGATATCGTGCTTAATGAATCGGTAGTTGACAAATCTAACATTTTCCTAGAAGTGCCTTTGATTCTCCTCTATTTTTGCAGATCAGATTTTGTCTGAAAGTATGGGGATACTCTAATCTAACGCATTTCCATGATCTCCCGACTGATGTTTGCTAGTTCTCTAAAGCACTTTTGTTAAACTCAACCAACATCTTCAAGCACTATAGTCGCAGATGTTTAAAAGTACAAAAGGGCTAATTCACTTTACTAGAACTTTCCAGCAATTCAGCACAGGAATCCTGACAAAAACGCAAACAGGGAACTTTTTCACTCAACTAGTTCTACTCTAGAATCAAGACTAGCTTGACTAACTAACAAGAGAGAAACTTTTTTAGATATAAAATCTGGTTATCACATAGCAAATATTATCACCTCTTGACTCTATTTTTCCAAAAATTACTAGGTTTCTATTTCTATAAGAAAACCCACTGCCCAGAAAGTTCCTGAGCAGAGGGCTTATAACTAAATCATTTTTTCAGTAGTATTGGGATCTACTTTAAAGCCTGCGCGATCGCAGCTGATATGGCATGACTAGCGGCTTGCTTCAAAAATTCTGCCTTATCGGTACGTTCCCAAGGCAAGTCTAAGTCATTCCGCCCAAAGTGACCGTAAGCCGCGATGTCCTGATAAAAACGTCCGCCTCGTTCACTTGGTAAGTTACATAAGTTGAAGGTATGAATGATGCCAGCCGGACGTAGTTCAAAGTTCTGTTTAACTAGTTCCAGCAAGGTTTCATCATCGACAGTGCCAGTACCAAAGGTATCTAGAAAAATGCTCACGGGTCGCGCTACACCAATGGCATAACTCAACTGCACTTCACACTTTTCTGCCAACCCAGCAGCGACGATGTTTTTCGCCACATAGCGAGCTGCATAGGCGGCTGAACGGTCTACCTTCGTGGGGTCTTTGCCTGAAAAAGCACCACCACCATGCCGTGAATAACCACCGTAGGTATCCACAATAATTTTCCGTCCCGTCAAACCAGAATCACCTTGAGGGCCACCAATGACAAATTTTCCGGTGGGGTTAACCAGAAAACGTGTTTCTTGGCTGGGTTTAATTTCCATGTCACCAAACACAGGTTCAACTACCGCAGTCCATAGGTCTTGTTTAATTTTCGCTTGGACTGCTGCCTCATCAGTTATGTTACCGATGGTGGCTGTGTGCTGTGTAGAAATCAGAATGGTATCAATACCAACCGGGCGACCGTCTTCATAGGTGACGGTAACTTGGGTTTTACCATCAGGACGGAGATAGGGCAAATCCCCAGTTTTACGCACTGCGGATAGTCGGCGAGCAATCCGATGAGCTAAACTCACAGGTAAGGGCATCAGTTCTGGGGTTTCGTTGCAAGCAAAACCAAACATGATTCCTTGATCACCAGCACCAATAGTGTCAAATAGTTCTTCACTATCTTGCTGACGAGTTTCTTGAGCAGTGTTCACACCCTGGGCAATATCAGGAGATTGTTCATCTAAAGCGACAATCACGCTGGTACTGTTGGCAGAAAAGCCGTTATCAGCATCAATGTAGCCGATTTCCGCTATTTTCTTCCGGGCGATATTCACATAATTGACGTTGGCTTTGGTGGTTATTTCACCAGTGATTAGCACTAAGCCAGTGTTGACAACTACCTCAGCCGCAACTCGGCTAGAGGGGTCTTGTGCGAGTAAGGTATCTAAAATCGTGTCAGAAATCTGATCGCAGATTTTATCAGGATGCCCTTCGGTAACTGACTCGGAGGTAAATAAGTAGCGTCGAGACAATAGAGTATTCCCCCTGTAAAAGTATTTTCACTGACTAAACATCAGATACATATTTAGTGCAGTTACTAATTACTGAAATCATAACAATATTGACACATTCAGTAGTTAGTTTCCTTGAACTAGTCATGAAGAACGTAAAAGTAAAAATAGCAAATAATTAACAATGTGGATTTTCTGGTGTTGGCGCAGCCTCTCTCTGCGACACCCTACGCTTTCCCTCTGGGAACGTGCTGACCGGAGCTATATTGTACTGAATATAGATTTTTGTGCCTTAGATGACATTTTCTCTGAAAAAATCACAGTAAATTATTTTTATACAGTATTTTGCAGAAGTCTATAAAAAAAGGGAGTACGCGGAATGTACTCCCTAAAGTTTTGACACAAACACTGCTGTTTTAAACTTGAACTGCTAGCTTGGCTTCTTTTGCTGTTAAACGCTCGTAAGTAGCACGCATTTTCAACCCTGTTAATACTTGGAATAAGCCAGTACCGTTGTTAGAACCTGGATACTCACGGTGTTGTAATAACAAGTGAGTCATTTCACCTGCGTATTTGGTGGATGTGTTACTTAGGTGGCTCTCGATGTAAATAACTTCTTCTAGATTGTCAAATTGTCCGTCTACTTCCAGAACTGAGACATAACGACCATAGTAAACATCAGAACCATAGTAAAGTTGCATACCTGGGTAAGAACAGGTTAGTTTACGTCCGCAAGGAGTCCACTGGATAGTTGAGCCTTCATCAAAGAGGTAACATGGCTCAAAGCCTTCCTTCCCTTCCCGTTGTAGCATCCGTACCCGTAGCACTTTACGCTCGGTATCGTTTTTAATTAGGTTGGTGGGCAATACTTGCAGAACCACATCCGCAAATTCTCTTTGTGGTTCGATATATTTTTGGAAATCGGGTTTACGGGAGTTGATGGCGGCTAAGACATCTTCATAGCGATGGCCTCTTTCTGCCATATCACGCTGGATTTTCCAGGCAATTTTCACTTCGTCGCTGATGTCGAAGTAAACGCTAAAATCAAGCAGCGATCGCACCCGTTCATCATATAGAGGATGTAGACCCTCAACCACTACAATATGATTTGGCTTGACAATTTCGGGTGGATCGATCAGGCCGGTTTCGTGGTTGTAAATCGGCTTATTAATTTCTTGACCTTCTTTGAGAGCCTTGATTTGCTCATACATCAGGTCAAAGTTGTTAGCCCTGGGGTCAAGTGCCGTGATGCCAGTATCTTTACGTTGTTTGCGATCCAAACAATGATAGTCATCTAAACAGATAACTGTCATAAACTCTTCACCAAACAAATCTATCAAACGACGCAAAAACGTAGATTTTCCGCATCCGGAGTCTCCGGCTACTCCGATTAGTACCACGCGTTCCGGCTTACTTGTCATAAATCTCCTCTATGTACTAAATGTGTCAATCAATAATTTTTTCTCACAGCAGATGTGAAGCCAGGAGTTTACCCGTTTGGTTTGTCCTGCGTTCTTGCTACTCAGCGACATATAAGATTCATCAAACCGATTGTCAACCAAATTAGTAGTTGTTACTCGTCTGAATATCTTGCTTTGAAAACTGGCTAAGTATTTAATCCTAGTGGTATAGTTGATTTTAACAGAATGATGTAACCCATACAAGATTTACTGTCAAGAGAATCTAGTGCAGGAAGTAAAAAGGTAAAAGACAAAAGGCAAAATAAAGAATCTTGATTATATAAGCTTTTCGTCTATTCCAGATGGTGACTTCGTTTACGCTCTGTTGTACTAGTAACTCCCTAGAAATATTTTCCAGAATCTGCTTTTACTACTCACAGCACGAAAAAAAAGATTAAATTGACTCATTATTAACATTATCCAAGAGACTTATCCTTTAACTTAGAAGGTGAACAGGTGTGTTTATTCCTAAGCCTCCACGTCCTTGGTGAGTGTATTAATGCAAGGCATTATTTGATAGTGCCACTTTCTCATAACGTTAGTTTTAGGAACACGAAATCCGATAAACTAAAGCTAGTTTGTGATGGGAAAAGTTTTTTTTGATAAACGGTTAAGTAAATATCGGAGTGGTAGAAAGAATGTACAACCAAGGTGCTTTTGAAGGTGCTGCCAACGCAGAATCAGGTAGCCGTGTCTTCGTTTACGAAGTGGTGGGTCTGCGACAGAACGAAGAAACTGATAAAACTAACTACCAAATTCGTAAAAGTGGCAGTGTGTTCATCAGAGTACCTTACAACCGCATGAATCAAGAAATGCAGCGTATCACTCGCCTAGGAGGGAAGATTGTTAGCATTCATCCTGCAAATGGTCTACAACAACTTAATGGGAAAGTGGCCGATCAGGTGAATCCTAGCACTCAGGGAAATGGTCATGCCACACCTGTAACAGCCAATAGTGAAGCGAAAGGCTTTGCTCAAAAACCAGCTGAAGAACAGCAGAAGAATAAGGATAACAAAGGCAAAACCATGACTCAAGCGAAAGCCAAAAAAGCCCACGCTGATGTTCCTGTAAACACCTACCGCCCCAATGCGCCATTTGTTGGTAAGTGTATCTCTAATGAAACATTAGTCAAAGAAGGCGGAATTGGGATTGTTCAGCACTTAAAATTTGACATTTCCGGTGGTAATTTGAAATACATCGAAGGTCAAAGTATTGGGATTATCCCCCCTGGTGTAGACAAAAACGGTAAGCCAGAAAAGCTCAGACTGTACTCCATTGCATCCACTCGTCATGGTGATGATGTAGATGATAAGACAGTCTCCCTATGCGTCCGTCAGCTGGAGTACAAGCACCCAGAAAGCGGTGAAACAATTTACGGTGTTTGCTCTACATACCTAACTCAGTTGCAGCCTGGAGATGATGTCAAAATCACAGGGCCAGTGGGTAAGGAAATGTTGTTACCTGATGATCCAGAAGCCAACGTTATCATGATGGCGACTGGTACAGGTATTGCTCCCATGCGTGCTTACCTGTGGCGGCAATTTAAGGATGCAGAAAGAGCTGCTAACCCAGAATATCAATTTAAAGGATTCTCTTGGTTGATTTTTGGTGTTCCCACAACTCCTAATATTCTATATAAAGAAGAATTGGAAGAAATGCAGCAGAAGTATCCCGAAAACTTCCGCTTAACTTGCGCTATCAGCCGGGAACAACAAAATCCCCAAGGCGGTAGAATGTACATCCAAGACCGCGTGGCAGAAAATGCTGATGAACTGTGGAAGTTGATCAAAAACGAAAAAACCCACACTTACATCTGCGGTTTGCGCGGTATGGAAGATGGTATTGATGCTGCTTTAACTGCTGCTGCTGCTAAGGAAGGCGTAACCTGGAGTGACTATCAGAAAGACCTCAAGAGAGCAGGCCGTTGGCACGTTGAAACATACTAAAAACAGAGTTCTGAGTAATGAGTAATGAGTTCTGAGTAATGAGTTTGTAGGGTGGGCAATGTCCACCCTACATTTTTTTGTATAAATAAATAGCTGAGATAAGAGTGGTAAGTTCTGAGCCAAATCAGCACCGGCTAAACGCCGCGCTACCGCTAACAGCACTCAACACTCAGCACTCAGCACTCAGCACTAGATATAGTTGAGACAAGAGTGGTAAGTTCTGAGCCAACTCAGCACTCAGCACTCCGTACTCAGCACTTAAATATAGAGTTTGGGGTTAATTTTGTGGGTGTAAAGCTGGGAATTTTAGGATTAGGTACGGTAGGAACGGGGACTGTGCAGTTGCTACAAGATGCGGCTGGTCGTCACCCATTGTTACAAGAAATTGAAATTTATCGAGTGGGAGTGCGATCGCTAGATAAACCCCGCGATGTTAATTTACCTGCGGAGATCATCACGACAGATTTAGAAGCAATTGTCAATGACCCGGAAATAGATATTATAGTCGAGGTGATGGGGGGATTAGAGCCGGCGCGATCGCTAATTCTCCAAGCCCTCAAGAATGGTAAACACGTCGTCACCGCCAATAAGGCTGCTATTTCTCGCTTTGGGGCAGAAATTTTCACTACTGCCAATCAAGCGGGCTTATACGTCATGCTAGAGGCGGCTGTGGGTGGTGGTATCCCCGTAATTCAACCCTTAAAGCAGGCTTTAAGTGTCAACCGCCTGCATACTGTGACTGGCATTGTTAACGGTACAACTAACTACATCCTCACCCGGATGCAAACCGAAGGCATTGACTTTGCTGATGTGTTGGCTGATGCCCAACGCTTGGGTTATGCAGAAGCCGACCCCACGGCTGATGTCGATGGCTTAGATGCAGGGGATAAAATCGCAATTTTGGCATCATTGGCTTTTGATGGCCGGATTCATTTAAAAGATGTGTATTGTGAGGGGATTCGGCAAGTTAGTCAAACCGATATTGCCTATGCCGAAAAATTGGGCTTTGTCATTAAATTACTAGCGATCGCTACAAATCAGGTTAACGACAACTCCCAGCTATCTGTGAGGGTGCATCCAACGTTAGTCCCCAAGGCACATCCTCTAGCAAGTATTAACGGTGTTTACAACGCCATCCTCGTAGAAGGAGAACCCATCGGTCAAGTGATGTTCTTTGGCCCTGGGGCGGGTGCGGGTGCTACTGCTAGTGCCGTCACATCAGATATTTTGAGTCTAGTGGCAGCATTAAAAAGCAATACCGCCGCACCGAATCCCCTCTTAACTTGTAGGCATGAGGATTACTGCCAACTTGCCCCGATAGCAGACCTTGTAACTCGATTTTACGCTCGATTCCTCACCAAAGACCAATCCGGTGTCATTGGTAAACTCGGTACTTGCTTTGGTGATCATGGCGTAAGTTTAGAGTCAATTGTCCAAACAGGCTTTCAGGGAGGACTAGCAGAGATTGTAGTTGTTACCCACGATGTTAGAGAAGGCGATTTTCGCCAAGCCTTAGCAGAAATTCAGAGTTTGGAAGCAGTTGATAGCATTCCCAGCATCTTACGGGTGTTGTAAATTGTGAATGGGCATTGGGAATACGAGTTATAAACAACAAAAATGGTCAAGCAAAATGCTTGACCATTTTCGTTTTCTATCTATATTCTGTAGTAGCCGTCAGTAGGCGATGTATCATTTAGCCAAATATTAGCTTTCTGACCCATCGTGACCAACTACTTGGGACTTCAGAGTTGTAATTTCACTGTTTAACTCTTGTCTGGTTGAAGCTTTTAGTAAGTAGCGGTAAACAAACCAAGCAGAGTAACCAATTCCAATCAACTCAAAAGTTGGTGCTACCAAAGGAATGTCATTCAAAGCATCTAATACTGCCAACAGTACCCTGACTGCAACCAATGATCCTACAATTAAGCCTACGCTCACCAAGGGCTGCTTATATTGATTAAAAAAGTTACCTACATAATCAGGCAGTGTTCCTAAAAATTCAGAAATTTGTTCTCCGTATTTTACCCATTGCTCTTGAGACTGTACAGGAGGCTGGAGTTTAGTAATAGTTCCTGGTTGATTGTTGATATCTGGCACTGTTGTCTCTTTGGGTTGGGTTTGGGCGAATTCCGGTTCTTGCATGTTCACTTCCATAAATTTGACAGTTGAGTTTCTCTAATCTGGACAATTACAACCAAAAGGCTGTTGATTAGGTGATGCACTCTTGCATTCAATCGAGTTTGGCAACAGGATTTAGTGTCCTATAACCATAATTGCCCTGTAACATCTACTGCATCAACTACAAGGTAGACAGTCACTAAGCAAATAGAAGTCAGAAGGCTACAGGATGTCTAAAACCATTGGCGTTCTGAGTTCTTTTGTCGTGAATCAACTGGAATCTTCAGGTTGTTATTATCCTAGGCTGTGTCAGTTGCTCATCATCGTACTTAAATAAAGTACAGATCATGCAAAAATCACTCTACCTCTCATTTATATAAGCACAAACGCTGATTTCATCTGAATATTAAAGCTATCTTAAGCCGTGTTCGTCAATGAAAGTATTGATTCTTGATACCAATACTTCATAAAAATTAGGACTACTAGCATTTCCCAACATTATTGGCAAACAATTAATTGGCTTTATAGTAGTAATTGTGTACTGATTTACTACAGACCAATAAAAATGCACCCTATTTGGATTGGCGGGTAAGCAATTTCGTATTGAGGATTTTAGTCGTAATGCTTCCAAGCACTTTAGTGCTGACTACAAAACATTAATTCAACGACGTATTCGCCCGCCGCAGGTCATCGCTTGTTGAAGTAAATAAATGTTAAGTTTTGGCAGAGCAGAGGTTTTCGTCTCAGTTTAAATACTTTTGATAGGTATGTGAGAGATCATATTGGCTAACACCCAATTCTCTCACCCCATCTTTTGTTTCTTAAAGTTTAGCTGACTTAGTTCACCCTAATCCCAATCGGGAATTTCTGCACCATCTTCGCCACCCACACCGATCGCAGTGTGATAGATTTCTGCATCAGTGATGGTGAGGTTTTCCATTGATGCGCCATACACATTGGAATCTATAACATGAGCGCGAGTCATGTTGACATTGTTGAGATTGGCTTTTTTGAAGTTGACGTTGGTGATAAAGGCTGCGCTTAAGTTCGCGCCTTTCAAGTTAGCGTTAGTGAAATCAGCACCTTCGAGATTTGCACCAGCTAGGTTTGCACCAGCTAGGTTTGCTCCTCTTAAATCAGCACCAATTAAATGTGCGCCATTGAGGTTCATCCCTGAGAGATTACACCCACCACATTCCCCAGTTGATAATAGCCTTTGTAAATCTTGTGGATTCCCAGCCTTGACTGAGTTTACAAAAAATAGGGGAGTAGCTAACACTACTGCTGCTAATAGCTTGAGTTTCATAAATTTCCCCTTTTCTCCTTATATTTCGTGTCCGTTCTTTTCCTCACGCTTCTATTATCCCACTAACTTCCTAAATAATGTTGATTTAAATCACAATTTGCTTTTCTAGATAACAGATGTATTCGTGAGGCTGAAAAGATTACTATTTATGCTTTATAGCCATCTTTGAGCAATAAATTAAGCATAAATACTTGACTTAATTTAATATTAAATATCTTTAAGCAAATGTATCATTAGATATATTTTTTAGGATGAAAATTTTTCAGCATTTATCAATAAAAAATATGATCAATTTTTACAAAAAATTAGTATATTAAATCACGAAGCAAGTCATAGGTTACTGATTAAATAGTTCTGGACTCTCTTGTTGAACCCAATATCCGCAACCGGGAATATACTTAATTTTGAGATTTTGAAGATAGGCGGCGGTGTCACAGGTAAGTTCTTTACCCAGAGCAGTATTATTTTCACTCGAAATTATCAGTATAGGGAATTCTAAAATACCCCTATTTTTTTGGGATAAGAAGCTGGAGAAAACATTACAGTAATAGTTCAATAGGCTGTGAGTGCGAGACTTTTGGCAACAGATTTTTTATAAGTAGCAATATCATCTGGAGCGAAGGTAATTTTATTAGATTTTGTCATTGCGAATGAAGCCTTCGCGTTCCCGTCCTGAAGGGAAGTGGAATGTTCGCAGAGCTTTCTCGCCGGGTCGCAATCGCAACACCTAGATATTGCGATTACTTCGCGCCATTTCATTACGCTCGCAATGACAAAATATGTTTTTATACATTTGGGATACTCCCAAATGTAACCACGGCGGATTATTATTTCCTGGTTTCGTGCATATTCCTCACGACTTTGCTAACTATGTTTCTGGGTGCAAATTTGACGGATTTAGCTAATATCTTATTTCTAAAACCAGGAATTACAATAGTTTTATTTGCCATTAAACCATCGTAGCCAATTTTAGCGACAGTCTCACTAGTCATCATTCTATTAACATGAGAAATTTTGGATTCTTCCATTGCGGCTGCTTTTTGAAATTCTGATGCTGTCGGTCCTGGACAAAGAGTAGTTACTGTTACGCCTGTACCCTCTAATTCATTAGTGATCGCTTCGGAAAATGATAAAACATAAGCTTTAGTCGCAAAATAAACTGCCATTAGTGGACCTGGTTGAAAAGCTGCAACTGAGGCAACATTTAATATTTTTCCATAGCCTTGGCAGATCATATCCTTGAGGAATAATTTAGTTAAATGAGTGAGACTCACTATGTTTACTTGTAACATTTTTAGTTCAGTAGTGAGGTCAGTTTCGCTAAATACTCCATAAGTACCAAATCCAGCATTATTAACTAATACATCAATCTTGATTGCTGCTTGTTGTAATTCGGTGAATATTTCTTCTGGGGATGTTGATATAGATAAATCTTTAACTAAAGTTTTAACAGAAATGCCAAATTCTTGGATAAGTTCCTCAGCAATTACTGCGAGTTTTTCTTCATCTTTATCCACTAAAACCAGATTGTAACTATGACGGGAAAAAATATATGCTAATTGGTAGCCAATTCCATGTGCTGATCCTGTGATAAGCGCAGTTTTTTGTGGATATTTATGATTATTTTTCATTTGATAAAATGGCTGATGTAACTTGGATAAAACAAAAAAGTTCTTAGAGGAATCTTATTGGAATTTACCTTTATTAACCTTTGCAGAATTCAAATTAACCATATTAGTCTCCTACTAAGAAATCTGTATTCCTTGATTCACTATTGTTAACCTGATAAAGTTTATTGTCTACGCCCTTGAAATAACCCCTCAACTCGCATTGAGCAACTTCGATTCCGTCGAAATTCTGAAGCTTACTGGGCAACTATTGAGAAACTACTTCTCCAGGAAATTTTGCCACACTAATTTTTTTAAAATTAAAATACCGTATTCATCGCTACAGTTAGGCATCATCAGTTCCCCTAACATTTGAAGCTAATAATAAATCGGGAGAAATAAACACAACAATGAAGTTAAGGAAGATAAGGTCAAGCTTCCCGATGTTGATCAATTTTTTAGTCGTACTCCAATTCTGCAATCGGAACGATATAGAACTCTAGCTAAGAGAAGCCAGGGTGTTCCAGAATATATGACAACAGATCCAACACAGGTAATGCGGGCAGCAATAGAGGTATTGTTGTCAATAAATTGCACGTATTCTCTGATGTTATAAACCAAGGTTTTCATATCCTCACGAAATATTCTCTCTTTTTGAGTTGGTTAGCACAGTATCTTCCAAAAGTTTAGAAAATAGTCAAGTCAAATTAATAATTATGTTGGACACTACTCACAAGCATTTAATTCTTGGGGCTGGTTTTGTGGGATTGGGTATGGCTGAAACGCTCAAGAGCGCGAGTATTCCCTACGACCAGGTTGATGCCAGCGATGACATTGGTGGAAATTGGTATCATGGTGTGTATGAAACTGCACACATTATTTCATCACGGAAGATTACCCAATTTACCCATTTCCCCATGCCGGATAATTATCCGGACTTTCCCAGCGCTCAAAATATACGAGATTACTTAAACTCCTTTGCTGACCATTTTGGGTTACGTAAAAATATTAAACTAAATCGTCAAGTTAGCTATATGAGACCTGTTGAGAATAGTCTCTGGGAAGTTACCTTTGATAATGGGGAACAGCGAATTTACAAAGGGATTATCATTTGTAATGGTCATCACTGGTGCAAACGTTTTCCCAAATTCTCAGGAGAATTTGATGGGGAGATAATTCACTCCAAAGATTATAAAAATCCCCAGCAACTACGTGGTAAGAGAGTTCTAGTGATTGGTGGAGGGAATTCAGCTTGTGATATAGCCGCAGAAGCCGCTAGGGTGGGAGCTAAATCTGTGTTGAGTATGCGTGAATCTGTGTGGTTTATTCCCAAAACCTTTGTAGGTGTTCCAGTTTTAGATTTAATTGAATGGTGGATGCCAGAGTGGTTTCAGAGGTTTATGGCTTATGTAATTATTCTGCTAACCTTCGGTAAGCACAAAGATTATGGTCTACCCGAACCCAAATATCGAATTTTTGATAAGCACCCGACCTTAAATAATGAAGTGCCTTACTATATTAAACACGGTCGCATTACCTATAAGCCAGAGGTAAGACATTTAGATGGTGGAGAAGTTAAATTTGCGGATGGTAGTCGAGAAACCTTTGATTTAATTGTTTGTGCAACTGGTTTTCATGTAGCCTATCCATTTTTACCTCCAGAACTCCAACGGGTGGAAGGAGCAACAGTAAAATGTTATGGAGGGTCATTTCTTGAAGATTACAAAGGAATTTACTACATCGGTTGGGGACAAGCTAGAGGAGGTGCTGGTTCTTTAATTTCCGCTTTTGCACCCATATTTACCCGTCTTCTTGAACTCCAGGATGAAATTAAAATTCCTATGGGTTTAGTTCTCAAAAAAATGGGACAGCAACTACCCACAACCCATCTTGAAGATCCGCAAAAGATTTTTCGAGAATTAAAATTAGCCAATCTGTTTTTTCAACAAACGGTTCAAAAAGCTCACCGAATTGATTCCCAGTATTCCCAGTTTGAAAATCATCCACTCCCACCCCAGGGCAACCGCATCTAAAGGACTCTTGATCACGACCAAGATTAAGAACCAACGAAACATCAGTATTTCATAGCGTTAAGTTAGCATCAAAAACCTTAAAATGCGTAGGTTGGATTGAGGAACAAAACCCAACATTTCTGGGGCTTATTGGGTTTCACTGTGTTCAATCCAACCTACAATTTATCCTTAACTGAACCGTATTATGGTATGGGGTATGATTTTCCTATTGTTGGTTTTTGAGCAAAAAATAAATGACAAGCTTTGTAGAATCTCGCCTACCAATAGAACAAGTAATCAAAACTCTGCAACAGGATTTACCCACACTGTTTGAGCAAGATATATCTTATGATATATATACAAAAGATATTTACTTTCAAGACCCAGTAAATAAATTCAAATATAAATTTAATTACCGAATTATATTTTGGACTCTAAGATTTCATGCTCGCCTATTCTTTACAGAAATCTACTTTGACGTGCATGAAGTATATCAGTCTGCCGCAGACACTATTATAGCGAGGTGGACAGTTCGGGGCGTGTTGCGTGTTCCCTGGAAAGCGCAGCTTTTTTTTAATGGTTATTCTACCTATAAACTCAACTCGGATAATTTAATTTACGAGCATATTGATACTTGGGATCGCAAACCTAGTGAAATTCTGCAACAGTTTTGGCTCAAAGGAAATAGGGGATAGGTGACAGGTGACAGGTGACAGAGGACAAGAAAGCAGGGGAAGTAGGGGGAGAAAAATATAATATCCAATGCCCTATTCCCTATTCCAAAGGTAAAACATTGTGAAAATGTTTGTAATCGATGTAACGATGCCCGTCATTTGTGTGATGAAAAATATCAACAAATCGACTGTTCCAGATAATATCATCAGCAGCATAAGTATGACGGGCATGAACTACTTGTGAGACTGTTTCATCAATGCCACTCAGAGAAATAACAATAGTAGTATTGGTTTGAGAAAGTAATTCTGCCGTCATCCCATAAAGAGGACTAAACTTATCAATTGGGTGCATTACTACCCAACTTAGTGCAAAACTAGGTGTTTGGTTTCTGACTAACTTTAAATCATGAAACCGCCGAATAAACTCGCCTTCTGCTGTTATTTCATCGCGCATTAAATACACCCGCATATGTGCTTCTAGGATAAAATTACGACGCTGGTTAGCAGTGCGAAACATGAAAGTTGGCATATTTTCATGGGGTGTAATAACTGCTACATTGCTAAATATCACACGGGCAGTAGGTCGGGAAAAGCGAGTAAATGCTAGTCCTGTCATGACTGCAATTCCTACCAATCCAATCATTGCTTCTATAGTGACAATAATATTGGCATAAGTTGTTTTGGGGTACATTGCACCATAACCAATGGATGCCAGAGTTTGCACGCTGAAGAAGAATACATCCAAAAAAGAGCCAGGTTGAGCGTTAGCAATGCAGTCTCCACCAGCCAAGTAAGCTAGGGCAAATAAAGCATTAATTAATACATAGAAAATACAAATTAGGATGAGGAAACCACTCCAAGGAATCGTGAGCAGCAGATGGTAAGGATCGCGCCAATAAGAATACCATGTACCCATACCAAGTATTTCAAATTGTCCATTGTGGATTTTAATGTGAATTCGCGGCAGCAGACGTTGTTTTTTTGGTTTAACAGGTTTTTTTATAGGAAATTTCATCGATAATATTCACAAAAGATACAAGTGATGATAATAGGCGGCGGTTAACGTTATAGGTGCGTGTGTAGAGACGTTGCAATGCAGCGTCTCTATAAGCGTTATTATTTCTGCAAATTATCTTATTTGAACCAGATTGCCAGTAATGATTTAGCTAGAACAGAAAAGCTGATATGTTTATTTCTAGTAGACTTGAACCGTAATAAATAGATAGTATGGATTGCGCATGAATAGAATTTTTTGGATTATTGCTTTAGTTGCATTTATTAACTCCCTGAGTTTTACAATTTTAATTCCTATTATCTATCTTTATGGCAGACAATTTGGACTGAGTGATTTCCACACTAGTTTACTATTTTCGATTTATGCGATCGCACAATTTTTGGCGACTCCCATTATTGGCAAACTCTCAGATCGCTTTGGGCGTAAGCCTTTATTGATTATTAGTTTAGCGGGAACGGTCATTGCTAATTTATTCGCTGGCACAGCTACAGCTGCAACAACTCTGTTTTTGGCACGTTTTTTAGATGGAATTACTGGAGGAAATAATGCCGTTGCTCAGGCGATGATTTCTGATGTGACTGAGCCTGAACGCCGCGCTCAAGGTTTTGGCATATATGGGGCTGCAATGGGTTTAGGTTTTGTCTTGGGGCCAGCCACCAGTTTAGCAGCACAGCAGATATCTTTAGGGGCAGCTTTTTTAGTTTCCGGTAGTGTGGCAATGATAGCTCTGATAGTTACCACATTTTTATTGCCAGAGACTATCAAAAGTAAAGATAAGCAAGCACACAACATCTTTGATTTAGGTTTAGATAATTTAATTAAAGGTTTGGCTATTCCTAAAGTTGGTATTTTGTTGATAATTAACTTCTTTATTGGTACAACTTTCACTCTATTTACTTTTGCTTTTCAACCTTACTTCCTAAATGTACTAAAACAAGATAACCAATCCTTAACATTAATGTTTCTCTTGTTTGGAGTATTAGGAGTGATCATGCAGACTTGGGGAGTGAAAATTCTTAGCAAATATTTTAATGAAACTAAAATATTACTCTTGAGTTTATGCGTGAGAAGTTTTTCATTTCTTTTAATGCCAGTTTTCCCTATAGTCAGTTATTTTGTGGTTGTTAGTATAGTTTTTTCCTTGTTTAATTCTTTAGTGCAACCCATGATTAACACTTTGATTTCACTAAATGCAAAACCAGAAGAACAAGGGACAGCTTTAGGATTAAATTCATCTTATTTAAGTATGTCTAATGGAGTAGGCCCTGTAATTGCTGGTATGTTGGTTAGTCAAGGTAATCCCCAGACCTATAGTTACCCTTTATATTTAGCTGGATTCCTCACATTTTTAGTCTTGCTATTTGCCATAGTTAATCGTCAAAGATATAAGGTTAATATCTCCATGTAAAGCACTTAACAGCACATTTAAACCCGCTTCTTTAGCAACCTGTTCAATTCCCTCTACTAGCTCACCAAAAAAAGGATCTGCGATGGAAGTGACAACTACTCCAACGGTATAGGTGCGTTGATTTTGTAAACTTTGAGCGATCGCATTAGGTACATAGTTCATCTCATGTGCATTAATCATAGCCGTTCTCAACAACGGTTTGACCCTATTAAATATGTCCTACTTCTGGTAACTCGTTGTTAAAGGACTAGTGCTGTGTCAAGTTAGTTTTGATGGTTTGTAGTAAGGACTTTAGTCCTGATTTTTCTAAGGACTAAAGTCCTTACTACAAACTTGCTTATCCATCAATTCAAACTTGATGAACTACTAGTCATCATTGCCGCAGTCATGATTGACAGACTCCGCAGACGTTCCAGACGCTAAGGGATGTGTGCTAAATAAACTACCTCTAGCTAGCTCCGCTTGAGCTAAAGGTAGTTCGTTTGATTATTCGACTACTTCATTAACAGGGAATCGATCAATGAGTTGCATAGCACGATAGGCGTTACGCTGTAAGGCATCTGGCAAATTGGGAACGTGGGGTATCTGCGATAATAAATCCAACGTCCGGCGTAAAATTCGCACCACGTCACCTTCATCTAAAGTGGTGTTTTCACACAATTCTACCCACTCAGTACCTAAAGCCCACTGTTCAACCAGGGCAATTAAGCCAATGTATCGATTCTCTAAACCTACTGGCAAGGTGACACCATGACGGTACTGCACCTTTAAAACAGCCCGCCGAATTTTTTGTAAACTCGACCAGGCTTCATCTATTTCTGGGGACAGGTTAAAGTTGACTCTGCTATCGGGACGGGGTGTTTCTGTAACTAAAGCCGCAATGACAGCAGCTAAATGCTGGGGATCTAAGTTATCCAATTCTCCACTAGCTAAGGTTAAACCTAACCACAGTTCATTTTCTCCCCGAATGGCGGCAGCGACTTGTCCCAGTCGCGTGGGAACGAGGTTGTCTAAGCAATCAAATTGCTGCAAAATCGTGATTAAATTGAGAAATTCTTCCCAATAACGTTGGGATTGTTGCGCTACTTGTCCCTGCAATTCTTGCAGTTCTTCTTCGATTTCAGCGTAGCGTTCCCGACGCTTGAAAACTTTGGCAATATTCCCAGATTGATAAAGGGGATGGGCTTCTAATTGAGCTTGTACCGCAGTCACCCGACTCAGTTGTTCTGCTACTTCCTGGGGGAGATGCAAAGATCCTTCGGGGTCAGGGATACTTTGAGCGATCGCAGCTGTTATTTCATCCCCACGGCATGATTGCCCTGGTTTGAAGGCTAACTCTTGGGGCGGGAAGATATCGGCTGCTACTTCCACGCGGGGCAATTCGGCATATAAATCTACCACATCTACCGTAGCCGCCACATACCAGCGATTATCTTTTCCGAGGCATACTAAGTAGCTAGACTCCCCAGATGTAGGAGATTGACCCACTAAAACGGCTGTTATAGGGGTAGATGTTTTAATATTCTTGCCCTTGAGGCTTAACAGTGTCCCAGAAACAGCAAAATCTAGGAGCATCTTAATTTGTTCTTGTCGCGCTTCCTGGGCTTGTTCTTCTAGAGTTTTCAATAACTGGCGTTCTACTTTATGACGTTGCCACAATTTTTCATAAATAGCCACTTCATTTTGACTGACTGAAGCAATTTGCTCCTGTAATGTCGCTAATTCGGTTTGTAGTTCTTCAATATATTCATAGTCTGGTCTTAAGTGTAATGTCGCCATGTACTGCCCGAAACTGCGTTCTATCAGTTCCTTAGTTTTCTCTAAGGTGTGGGTTTGTAGCAAGTTTAAAACCATGCCGTAGCTAGGGGTAAACTGACTAACTAACGGGTCTGGTTTAGAGGTGGCTAAATACGCTGCTTCTTTTGCTCCTTCAAAGGGAGTTTGGACTGTGACTACATAACCTTGTTTATCCATCCCCCGTCGGCCTGCCCTACCCGCCATTTGCAGAAATTCTGAAGCGTTCAATAGGCGGTGTCCGGTGTCGGTACGTTTGGAGAGGGTGGAAATCACTGTTGTCCTAGCGGGCATATTAATTCCGGCTGCTAGGGTTTCTGTGGCAAAGACAACTTTGATTAAACCTTGTTGGAATAACTCTTCTACCAACACCTTCCAAGCTGGTAAAATGCCGGCGTGGTGGGCAGCAATTCCCCGATATAAGGGGGCAATTTGTCCTGTTCGTCCGGCCTCGGGGTTGCGAGTTAAAAAGTCGTCGATTTGTCGCCGTAGCACCTGTGACTCATCATTATCTACCAGCCATAAATCACCAACCTCTGCTACTGCTTTGTCACATCCCCGGCGACTGAAAATAAAGTAAATCGCCGGCAGCATATCCCGTTCTTGTAAATGGTTCAGGGTATAGATCAGGCTGGGGGCTTCTGGTCTGCCATTTCTCCCTCTATCCCTATCCGCTTGTTTTCTTTTCCCTCTGTTGGCGAGACGGGGGTTAATTTTGGTATTGCTGTCATTTAGCAGGGGAAATAGTCCCTTGGGACTACAGTAATTAAATGCTAAGGGGACAGGGCGAAAATCGGAATAAATCAGGTCAGTAGGGCCATGAACACGATTTAGCCAGTCGGTGAGTTGGTCGCTATTGGCAACGGTAGCAGATAGGGCGACTAGTTGAACTTCACGGGGACAGTAGATAATTGATTCTTCCCAAACTGTACCTCGTTGGCGATCGTTCATGTAGTGGCATTCATCCAACACCACTGCTTCCACGTCCACCAAGGAAATACCAACTTGCCCAATTGGTGTGCCGTAGAGCATATTCCGAAAAATTTCGGTGGTCATCACCAAGATGGGTGCATCTCTGTTAATCGAGGCATCTCCCGTTAACAGACCCACCGAGTCAAAGCCAAATTTTTCGCGGAAGTCACGTAATTTTTGATTAGACAGTGCCTTTAAAGGAGTGGTGTAGAATACCCGCTTCCCTCGTGTTAGGGCGCGATAAATAGCGTATTCACCAACCAAAGTTTTGCCCGAACCTGTGGGCGCACACACGACAACAGATCGCCCCGCGTTCAGGGACGCGATCGCATCTTTTTGAAACTGATCTAGCTCAAAGGGAAATATCAACCCTAGGTCTAGTTCTGGAGACGGCGCGGGATAATTCACTCAATCACTTTTACAACCGGACTGTTTACTATATTAACGAGTCTTTTGTCAACTTCGTTAGTGAGAATAAGAATTGGGAATTGGGAATTGGGAAAAATTCTCTATTTTCTCCTACTCATCACTCAGCACTCAGCACTCACTCATTTTCCCAATTCTTGCGATCGCAATGCAGCTGCTTTGACTGCTTCAATTAAGGCGGAACGAAATCCTGCTTGTTCTAATTTAGCTACACCTGCAATTGTTGTCCCACCAGGGCTGGTAACACGGTCTTTTAGTTCGGCTGGGTGCATTCTGCTATCTTGCAATAATTTGCTTGTCCCCAGGACGGTTTGTAATGCTAGTTGATTGGCGATTGACCTCGGTAATCCGGCGGCGACTCCACCATCGGCGAGGGCTTCTACTAAGATGGCTACGTAAGCCGGGCCACTCCCAGATAACCCTGTGACTGCATCCATCAAGGATTCGCTCACTTCGACAACTTCCCCTACAGCCGAGAATATCTGCTGTGCTAACTTTTGGTGTTGGGGGTGGGTGTATGCACCTAAGCACATAGCTGTCATACCTGCACCAACAGTTGCAGGGGTGTTGGGCATGGCTCTAATAACTGGTAATTGTGGGAATGCTGCTTCTAGCTGACTTAAAGACACTCCCGCCAAAATGGAAATGACTAGGGGTGAGTGTCCTGAAACTAAAATCATTTCTGCTAATTCTTGAGCGATCGCACTAAATACCTGCGGTTTCACTGCCAAAAACACCACTTCTTGGGCTTGACTGAACACCAGACTATTATCTGTGGTGACACTCACATCATATTTCTGTTTTAAAAAAGCTTGGCGCACTAGCTGGGGTTCGCTGACTATGACTTCTGATGGGTGATAAATTTCTCGCGCAATAAGGCGGGATAACAGCGATTCTCCCATTACCCCACCACCAATCAAGCCAAATTTTATAGTCATTAGTCACTTAGTCATTGGTCATTTGTCGATAGTCAATAGTCAAAAACCTTTAACTTTTGACTATTGACTAATGACTAATCTAACCTTATTGTACCATTCTGTTAGGTTCATTGCCCCAAGCAGTTGGACTGGGGGTTGCAGGACGAGAGGGACGGGCTGGGGGTTGGGGTACTTCATGAATGACTCCACCTTGTGTGCTGACTTGCACGCAGCTGGGCGTAAACAAAAAGATACTTTCGCCAATGCGTTCTTGATGTCCATCTAATGCGTAAGTCCCACCAGCTACAAAATCAACTGCACGTTGTGCTTGATCTGGATCCATGATTGTCAGATTCAACACTACTGACTTACGCTCACGCAATGCTTGAATTGCCTGGGGCATTTCTTCAAATGTCCGAGGTTCTAGAACTAATACTTCAGAAATTCCGTTAATTGCTCCTGGCATACCAATCACATTCCCCATCGTCGATTTTGTTCCTGTTACTACCTCATCACCCATTGTAGTCACTGGTTCTCGCCAACGTCGATTAGGTGGGGTGGCTTCTGCTGGTGCTGGCTGAGGATTTTCTTGTTGATACAAATTTTGGTAGTTATCTGTATCTGCTTCTTCTTCGTAGTATTCGTATTCCACTTGTTCATTGAGACCTACAAAGTCTCGTAGTTTAGAAAATATATTATTCATTTAGTGACGCTCCTGCTGATAATTGTCTCTATTTATTCCGGTTCATCAAATGATGTAGCTAACGGTAAAGCTACAAAGGGCAGACAATCCCAATAATTTTATCGTTATTTGTAGCATCTACTACTGTTATTGGCAATGGGCTGACGTTGTACCAATTCACAATTCAAAATTAAGGGAGCTAGATATCACAAGTTCTTGAGTATGTATATCTGTCAGATTCTTTTTCAAATTGGTATTACATGGAACGTCTGTACATTAACCTAGATACAATAATTGAGTCAAGATTATATCCCAACACTGATCCGAAAGGAAGTTGACTTCAACACCTTTTTCTGATTTTTTATTTTCATTAAAAAAATATTTCATGTGTTTTATAGCACCAGTATGACTCTAGTCTAACCGTAGTTCATACTGGGCAACCAAAAACACGATCAAAAAATAATGGGGCTGTTCTACCTAAGTGCGCTTACCAAACAAGATAGTCCCTAATCTTACCATTGTTGCCCCAGCCTGTACTGCCAGTTGGTAGTCCCCTGACATACCCATCGATAACTCTTGCATTTTGATGTGATCCCAGTTTTGTTCAGAAATTTCTTTGGCTAACTGGTGAGTTTCATTAAACACATAAAGACTTTCAGTATCGTCTAGACCAAATGGCGGAATTGTCATTAAACCCTGAATTTGTAAATTTTTACACTGGTTGAGGGCAGGTAAATCGGCTAGTAGTTCCGGCACACTCCAACCCGACTTACTGGGATCAGGGAGGATTTTTACTTGTAGGCACACTTGGGGACTTGCGCCTAGCTGTTGTGCTACTTGATTTAAACGCTGTGCCAGCTGCAAACTATCTAAGGAGTGAATCCAGTCAAATTGTTCAAGGGCTTTTTTGGCTTTATTACTTTGCAAATGGCCAATAAAATGCCAAGTAATATCTGAGAACTCTTGTAACTGTTCTTGTTTGGTAGCAGCTTCTTGGATGCGATTTTCAGCAAAATCGCGGATACCAGCTGCATAGGCAACACGAATAACTTCAGTTGGCATTTGCTTGGTGACAGCAATTAACCTGACTGAAGCTGGAATAGATGCACGAATTTGAGTAATACGTTCGCTAATCGAACTAATCATTGGAAGGTGCGTTGGAAAACACTCTGAAGCTGATCGTACTCCTGTGACAGACCATTACGACGCAAAGTTCGCAAACGATTTTCCAACAACATTCGGGCTTCTGTACGCCCTATGGGTTGAAATTTCAGTGCTTTCATGTCGTTCACCACCAAAAAAAACAGGCGTTGGGCGTAGAGTGTAGTGAACAGATCCTGGGCATCATCAACCATGCAGATCCGATATAGCAAGCCCCAAGTGGGATGATTGATGTAAGTTTCTGCGCTTTCTGGATTCATCTAATAATCAAGTAGGAGAATAATATATTTTTTGGCAGTGAAGTACAAACATCCAGACGATAATATCTCCCTTTCGCCAGAATATTTGTAGAAATTCATTTGAGAATCAGCAAATTCTACCCTTTTATGAAGTTGATGACGACCTTGATATTTCTGATAGGTAGATGAAGCTAGTAAAACAAGACAAAAAGCAAAAGAGAACAGACTGAGTATGTGGGCTTTGGGATAACTTCTACAATGCGCTAACGATGGGATGCGCCCTTTGAACTCGTCCAGGGCAAAAGCCGACTCTGATACTGCTGTTTACTCTCACATCTCTCTATGTTGCCATAATTATCGCTCGTTAGAGCAAAATCTCCAACAGGGGAATTTTCCTAATAATTGTTCATCTTAACAGTCTGTATTGTTACAGTTTGGGGATTGGGCAATTCAAAATTCAAAATTCAAAATTCAAAATTCAAAATTCAAAATTCAAAATTCAAAATTCA